>NZ_JBHZPI010000010.1:0-184900 GCF_042788025.1 Paenarthrobacter sp. YIM B13468
GCGGAGACGTGTGTGGGGACCTCGACGGCGAACTCCTCCCCGGCCTTCGGACCGGAACCAATGATCCGGGTCGCCTTTGCGGAGGAGCCGACGGCGGCTACCTTACGCACCGAGCCGAAGGTCTGGACCAGAGTGGTGAGGTAGTACGGGCCCATGTCGAACAGGGGGCCCGCACCGTGCTGGAACAAGAACGCAGGGTTCGGGTGCCAGGACTCGGGGCCCGGCGTCTGGAATGTGGTCATCCCGGTCAACGGGGTGCCGATGTCTCCGCGTTCGATGATGCGCCGGGCGGTTTGCAGGCCCGCACCGAGGAAGGTGTCCGGCGCCGTTCCGAGGCGAATGCCCGCGGTATCTGCCGTTTTGAGCAGCCCCAGTCCAGATTCCCGGTCCAGGGAGAACGGCTTCTCCGTCCAGACGTGTTTGCCCGCGTTGACCGCAGCGGTTGCAACCTCGACGTGCGCTGCCGGGATGGTCAGGTTCACGATGATTTCGACGTCGGGATGGTTCAGTGCCTTGTCTACGCCGCCCCACTCGGGGATGCCGTATTCCTCGGCACGTGCCTTGGCTGCCTCCTCGAACAGGTCCGCGATGACCAGGACCTTCACGTCCGGGAAGGTGGTGAGGTTGTCCAGGTATTGCTTGCTGATGTTGCCCGCACCGATAAAGGCGATGCCTACGGGACCCTTGCGGTTTGACGGAGTGAAGCTCATGCCCCTGCCTCCTCGGAAACAGTTCCCTCGGCTGCCTGAACGCTTGCCGCGGCCGTCAGATACCTCAGGCTCTCGGTGATGCCCTCGAAGATATCG
Source organism: Paenarthrobacter sp. YIM B13468 (assembly GCF_042788025.1). Taxonomy (NCBI): domain Bacteria; kingdom Bacillati; phylum Actinomycetota; class Actinomycetes; order Micrococcales; family Micrococcaceae; genus Paenarthrobacter; species Paenarthrobacter sp. YIM B13468. The sequence continues at coordinate 807 of NZ_JBHZPI010000010.1, forward strand.
CCGGAGTAGTCATCGAACTCCACCACGCCAACTTCCAGGGACTTGGCGGCAGCGATCACGTCCAGCACCGGAATCGATCCCTGGCCCGCGGGCTGCTGGGCCTTGGTGTCCGTGGTGGCCGGACCGTCCTTGATGTGGATGAACTTCACCCGGTCACCCAAGCGGGCCAGCAATTCAACCGGGTCCTGGCCGCCGACAGCAGCCCAATACGTGTCCACCTCAAGGACGAGTTCCGGATCCAGCAGTCCCTCGAAGTACTCCAAGGCAGTCTTGCCTTCGATGGTGGACTCCAGCTCCCACGCGTGGTTGTGGTAACCAACGCGGATGCCGTACTCGGCGCCCTTCTTCGCTGCCGCATTCAGAGCCGCGGCCGTGGACTGGATGGTCTCTGCGTCCTGCCAGTGTTCCGCAGGGAGGAAAGGATCAATCACGGTGGTGATCCCCAGTTCCTTAGCGGCCGCGAAGATCTCGTCCTGGTCCTGGCTCAAGAGCGGCGCATGGCCGGATGGGGCGGTGAGGCCGTTTTCCTTCAAGGCCTTGCCGAGTTCGGCAGCGGTGGCCACGAAGTTGTAAGGCTCCACCTGCGTGAAGCCGATCTCGGCGACCCTCCTGATGGTTCCAGGCAGGTCCTCCTGGATGGCGTTGCGGAGGGTGTACAGCTGGAGTGAATAGGACATGGCTTCCTTCCCGGTGATCGCCCGGTGTTCCTCGGTGTTGCTCGTACTGTCGGTTGCGGTCTATTAACAGTGAACCTACTTAACTGCCCCGGATGACAGACCCGCCACCAAGTGTTTTTGCACCAGGATGAATCCGATCAAGACGGGCAGGCTGACCACCACCGAAGCAGCCATGAGTTGGTTCCAAAACACATCCGATTCGCTGGCGTAGGCCTTGAGCCCCAAGGACAGTGTTTTTGTGGCCTCGTTGGTCAGCACAGATGCGAACAAAACCTCGCCCCATGCGGAGATGAATGAATACACGGCAACTGTGATGATGCCAGGCTTGGCAACAGGGAGGATCACACGGAACAGTGCTCCCATCCTGCCGGTGCCATCGATCATCGAAGCCTCTTCCAGTTCCTTCGGAATCGAGGCGAAGTAGCCGCTGAGCATCCAGATGGCGAAGGGCAAAGTGAATGTCATGTACGTGATGATCAGCCCGAGGTAGGAGCCCTGAAGCTGCAGGCCGGTCATGTTACGGATCTGCGTGAAGATCAAGTAAAGCGGCAGGAGGAACAGGATTCCGGGGAACATCTGGGTGGATAGGACAGTCAGGCTGAAAGCACGCTTTCCCTTGAACTGCAGCCGCGCAATGGCGTAGGCAGCAAGGACGGCCACTGTCACTGAGCATGCTGTAGCGCAGACGGTGATAATGAGGCTGTTCTGGAAATACTTGGCCAGCGGAACCGTGCTCCAGATGTCCAGGTAGGGTGACGCCGTGATTTCGCGGGGGATCCACTGGAAGAGCCCGGAGACATCCTTGAGGGGTTTCAGCGAGGTGGAGACCACCACGAAGAGCGGGACCGCTACCCAGAGGGACAGGATGGTCAGGACCACGTTCCTGAGGATCCGGAAGTTGCGTGTCTCAATCATTGTCGGCTCCCTTGGGCAGCACCATGCGGATGTAGAAGACGGAGGCAATGAACAATGCGATCAGCAGCAACACGCTCATTGCGCCGCCCAGGCCGAAGTTCCAACTGCCGAAGGAGTTTTGGTAGATCAGTGGGGAAATAAGGGTGGCTTCCTTGGGGGAAGTGGCTCCGAACAGGACAAAGGGGACGTTGAACTGGTTGAAGGTCCACAGCGACATCACCATGAGCAGGACCCCATTGGCCGGACGGACCATGGGCAACGTGATGCGACGGAACTGCTGCCAGAGTGTGGCGCCATCAATGGCCGCTGCCTCGTAGACGTCGGTGGGAACGTTCTGCAGGGCCGCCATGAGCATAAGGAACGCAAAAGGCCACAGCTGCCACACGTTTACGATCACCATGGCTCCGAAGGAGTTCCCGCCCAGCAACCAGAAGGGGCGTTCGTCGCCGAAGAGGTGAAGCGTGTCCACCAGGATTTGGTTCACGGCACCATCGCGCTGGTTGAACATGAAGGCCCAGGCAATGGTTCCTACATAGGCCGGGAGTGCGTAGGGGACCAGGAAGAACGTGCGAAGAAGAGCACGTCCCTTGAAATTGGAGGAGAGGAAAACTGCGCCTGCCATGCCGAGCACCCAGGAGAAGCCGACAACCAGGATGGTGTAGCCCAGCGTGCGGCCAACCGTGCTGAAGAAAGCCTGGCCGATGGTGCTTTCCGGGTTGAGCCCGTTGATGAAGTTCTGTAGCCCTACGAACGGTGCGTTGAGCCAGTTGGTGAGGTTGAGCTGCGTCAGGGAGATGAACGCGATCCAGATCCCAAGGAGCATCGGGCCGATGTGGATCAGGAGTTCAAGGATCGCAGCCGGAAGGATCAAGCCGTAGGGGAGGAATGAGCGACGCCGTTTACGTACCGGCGGTGTGCTTGCGGCCCGTGGTTTCCCGGGCTCGGGATCAACGGCAGCGGTGCTGCCTGCAGCGGCGGGGCCGCTGTCCAATGCTGAATGGGACATGGAAACTCCTTTGCCGGAGCGGGGACACCACTTTATGGTGGCGTCCCCGCTCACTGGGCCTGGTTACTGGGCCGCGGCCATCTGGTTATTGGCGTCCTTGAGGGCCGCCCGGATGTCGTCTTCGGAAACAGTTCCCGTTGCCGCTTTGGCAAAGAGGTTCTTGATTGCCGTGCCGGTGAGGGTCTCCATCTGACCCTCCTTGGCGATCAGCGGCATGGGCAGGGAGTGGTTGGACAGGGCGTCATTCTTGGCCTTGACCTCTTCGGTCTGGAAGGCGGCATCGCTCGACGCCGCGGTGACTACCGGCAGGGAGGAATAGGCCTTGTTGAGGGCGATCTGCTCTTCGTCGCTGGTCAGGAACCCGGCCAGCTTGATGGCATTTGCCTTGTTGTCGCTGTTCTTGAAGACGCTGAGGTTGATACCGGCCACGTGGCTCTGGGTGCCGCGGTCACCGGTAGCTCCGGCGGTCATCATGGGGATCGGGGCTACACCCCAGTCCTTGAAGTCGCGAGCAGCGAAGTTCTTCAGCGGGCTCTGGTCAAACATCATGGCGGCCTTGCCGTTGATGAGGTTGTCCACCTTCTGGCTGCCTTGGCTCAGTTCAGCGTCCGACGGCGACATCACCTTGTCCGTGGCCATCAGGTCCACGAACTGCTTGACGCCCTCTACCTGCGGATCGCTGTCGAACGTGGGCTTTCCGTCACCGTCGAACAAGGTGCCGCCGTTTTGCAGGCCCCGAACGAACGCTTGGTGCGAGTTGGCGGAAACGGATGCACCGGCTGCGGTGAAGCCCCACTGATCGGGCTTGCCATCTCCGTTGGTGTCCTTGGTGAGCTTCTTGGCATCGGCCACAAACTCGTCCCAAGTTGTGGGGGCCTTCTCGATGCCGGCTTCCTTGAACAGCTTGGTGTTGTAATACATGTTGTAGGCCAAGCCGTAGAGCGGCACAGACGTGGGGGTCTTGCCCTCTGCGCCACCGGTGGACCAGCTGGTCTTCAGGAAGCGGTCCTTGCCACCAACGGCCTCCAGCAGTTCACCTTCCACGGGCTCGAAAGCGCCCGTCTCCTGGAGGGTCACGGCCCACGTGTTGCCGATGTTGAGGACGTCCGGGCCGTCGCCACTGGTAACTGCGGTAAGAATGCGGTTGTAGAGGTCAGTCCAGCTGATGACTTCCAGCTGTACCTTTACTCCGGTTTTTTCCGTAAAACGATCCAGCGTGGGCTTCAGCTTGGCTGCAGTGTCGTCCAGGCTGTTGCCTTGGTCCGATGCCCAGTAGGTGATGGTGTCGCTGCTTGCTTGTGGGCTGCTACCGCCGCCACCGCAGGCGCTGAGACCCAGTGCCAAAGCTGCTGTCGCGGCAACTGCCGATAGGACTTTCATGGGATTCTTCATGATGCTCCGGTTTTCTCGTCGTCGAGCTGGTGCTGGCTGAAACTAGGCTGAGAGCGTTGCTGCTGTGGGATCCCAATCCTCGGGCAGCGCAGGGACCTGTGTTGCAGAACTTTCCACATCCACAAAGGCCCGGTTGTCGATTGATTCTGCGATGGAGGCCATAGTGTCCAGGATGTGGAACGCAAGTTCACCCTGGGCACGGTGTGGCCGGCCCTCACGGATGGCGCGGGCCATCTCCAGGACACCGGCTCCACGGCTGGCAGTTGAGCCAACTGAAGGGACGGTTGTCCAGTCGTCGGAACCGAGCGCACAAATCCTGATGTCGCCGTCGAAGTTGTTCGGGTCCGGCAAAGCGATGGTGGCTTCGGAACCGGTGATCTCCACAAACCCTGCGCGTTTGAGCGGGGAATCGAAGCTGAAGATGCTCTGCGCAGATTCACCGTTCTCGAACTCCAGGATGGAGCTGACGTGAGTAGGGACTGTGACCTCGAACGTCTCGCCGGCCTTGGGACCCGAGCCGATCACACGTGTCTCCCGGGACTTGGAACCGAAAGCGCCTACCTTGCGGATGCTGCCAAAGGTTTGCACGAGCGTTGTCAGGTAGTAGGGGCCGATGTCGAACAGAGGGCCGGCGCCGTCCTGGAACAGGAACGCGGGGTTCGGGTGCCAGGATTCAGGACCCGGGGACTGCATCAGGGTCAGTGCCGTCAGCGGAGTGCCGATGTCGCCGCGTTCGATCATGCGGCGGGCAGTTTGGAGGCCGGCGCCGAGGAACGTGTCCGGAGCACAACCCAACCTGACGCCGGCGGCGTCGGCTGCCTTGAGCAAGCCAAGGCCACTTTCACGGTCCAGCGAGAATGGCTTTTCGCTCCACACGTGCTTGCCTGCGTTGACAGCCTGTGTAGCGACTTCCACGTGGGCAGCGGGGATGGTCAGGTTGATGACAATCTCCACCTCCGGGTGGCCGAGGACAGCATCAATGCCACCGTGCACGGGGATGCCGTACTCGTTGGCGCGGGTGGCTGCGGCCTCTTCGAACAAGTCACCGATCGCCACAACGCGAACATCGGGGAAGCTTGTGAGGTTGTCCAGATACTGCTTGCTGATGACACCTGCGCCGATGATGCCTACGCCCACGGGGCCTGAACCCACCGGGCCGGACGTCAGGGAACCAACGGCCATTCCTGCTGCGTTACTCATGCGGACACCTTCCCGGCGCTGAGGTAGTTGTAGCTGTCTTCCACGGCGTCGAACATGTCGCCTTGGAAGTCGTCCAGTTCCACCACCGCTGCCTCAAGGGAGCCGGCGGCGCCCAACACGTCCCAAATAGGCATCTGGCCGGCACCAACGGCGAGCTGGCTCGACGGGTCCGAGGTCACGGGACCGTCCTTGATGTGAATGAACTTGACGCGGTCACCAAGCCGTGCCAAGAGCTCGGCGGGGTTCTGGCCACCTACTGCTACCCAATACGTGTCCAATTCCAGGACGACCTCGGGGTTGAGGTGGTCGGCCAGATGTTCGATTGCCGTTTTGCCGTCAATGACGGATTCAACTTCCCACCAGTGGTTGTGATAACCGACGCGGACACCGTATTCGGCTCCCTTGGCGGCGGCCGCATTGAGCTGTTCCGCGGTTGCTTTGATGTCTTCGATGGTGTTCCAGCGCTCGATCGGGACATGCGGGTCAATGACAGTACCGATGCCCAGCTGCTGCGCAGCGGTAAAGATTGCGTCCTGGTCATCGCTGAGCAAGGGAGCGTGGCCGGACGGGGCGGTGAGGTTGTTCTCCGTCAATGCCCGCTTGAGTTCGTCGGCCTTGGCAACGAAGCGGTATGGCTCAACCATGGTGAATCCGATGTCGGCCAAGCGCTGGATGGTTCCCGCCAGATCCTCTTCAAGGGCCTTTCGGACCGTGTAGAGCTGGATCGAATATGACACTGTCTCTCCTCGTCGTTGTGGGTGGAGGCAAATTGATGCCGTTGATTTCCGGCATCCAAGGGGGTGATGTGCTGCTCCTCACAACCTAGGGGGACTTTTGTCGAGCGTCAAGCAAAAGTTGAAATATTGCCGACAAGCTTCTGCTGCATGACACGCAAAAGCAATCGTGCTTCACTAATTGCATGACCTCAGCACCCGGACACCAAGGCGTAAAAGACGCCCCCGCGCAGGATGCCGGTAACCTTTCTCGTGCCGGGGACCTCTTCCAGCTCCTCCGGGACGGCCAAGCAAGGACCCGCGCTGAACTTGCCCTCACCACAGGACTCGCCCGCTCCACCGTCGCTTCGCGGATCGACGCCCTGATCGGATCCGGCCTCGTGGGGCCTGCCGGGGAGGCCACATCCAGTGGCGGCAGGCCGCCGTCGCGCTTTGCCTTCAACCCCGCCGCCCGCGTCGTCCTGGCGGTCGACGTCGGAGCCACCCACGTGATTGTCGCCGTCACCGACCTCGGTGGAAGCGTCCTCGCCGAACGCAGGCTGACGCAGGAAGTCGCCGAGGGCCCGGACATCGTGCTTGGCCAGGTCATCAAAGCCGGGCGCGAGCTGCTCACCGAAGCCGGGCGCGAACCCGGCGACCTTGCAGGCATTGGCATCGGACTGCCCGGACCCGTGGAACACGCCACCGGACGGCCGGTCAAGCCACCCATCATGCCGGGCTGGGACGGATTCGACGTCGTTCCCTACGTCCAGCGCTCGCTGCCCGTTCCAGTTCTAGTGGACAACGACGTCAACATCATGGCGCTCGGCGAACGCACCGCATACTGGCCCGACCACGAGAATTTCCTGTTCATCAAGGTCGCTACAGGCATCGGCGCAGGCATCATCAGCAGCGGCCAGCTGCAGCGCGGCGCCAACGGCACCGCCGGGGACCTCGGCCACGTGCGCGTGCCCCGCGGCGACGACGTCCTCTGCCGTTGCGGCAACTACGGCTGCCTGGAAGCGCTCGCCTCAGGTCCCGCCGTCGCCCGCCAACTCAAGGCGCAAGGTCTCGAAGCGGCAACGGGAGCTGATGTCCTCCGGCTGGTAGCCGAGGGAAATTTGCAGGCCATCCAGGCCCTCCGGCAGGCGGGACGGGACGTTGGCGATGTGCTGGCCACCGTGGTCAACCTGCTCAATCCGTCCATGATCGTCATCGGCGGCAGTGTGGGAGAGGCTGGCGAACACCTGGTTGCCGGCATTCGCGAAGTTGTGTACCGGCGTTCGCTGCCGTTGGCCACCACTCACTTGCGGATCGGTATTTCCATGGCTGGTGATCGCGCTGCAATCCTGGGCGCCAGCCAGATGGTGACGCAGTACGTGCTCTCACCGGCAGTGATTGAAGCCACGCTCCAAGCAGCGGGATAGGCGCCGTTTGTGACCGGATGGCCGGTGGCGGCGTGATAGCAATGAAGGTGATGAAAACGTTTCCCGCCACCTTCCAGCGCAACCCATGAGCCAGTTCCTCGCCAAAGTTCCCCGGGGATGGTTGATCCTCGCCTGCATCGGCCTGATCGCGCTCAACATGCGTGGGCCGTTCGTGGCAGTGGCCCCAGTGGTGGATTCGCTGCAGGCCGATCTCGGATTTTCGCCTGTTGAACTGGGTCTGCTGACTGGTATCCCCGTGCTCTGTTTTTCGCTCGCCTCGCCGTTGGCGTCGCTGGCCGGGCGGCGGCTCGGTGCCGAATTTGCCGTCATGCTCACGCTGCTCGGCGTACTGGCCGGCGTCGTGATCCGGTCCAGCGGCGGTGGCGTGCCGGTCCTGGTGGGGACAGTCATCATCGGTGTGGCTATTACGATCGGCAATATCGCCGTGCCGCTCATCATCCGCAGGGACTTCGCTCCACGGCGCCAAGCTACAGCGATGGGCGTGTACACCGCAGCCCTGAACATCGGATCGTTCCTCACGTCCGTGGCTACTGCACCGCTCGCGGAACTGGTGGGCTGGCGGCTCTCCCTGGCGGCGAGTGCTCTCCTGGCGCTGGCAGCCATCTTGTTCTGGATACCGACTGTCGGATTCCAGCGAGCCTTGGTTCCAGCCGCAGTTCCTGCGCCCGACCGCTCCGCGTCCACTGCGGTTGCAGGAGTTGGCTGGTTGACGGCAGGCCTGACACTTGGCTTCGCCGGTCAAGCGTTCTCCTATTACGGGGTCACAGCGTGGCTGCCGAGCTTCCTGTCCGACGAACTCGGCATGGGCGCCGCCGAGGCCGGCGCAGGCTCCTCACTGTTCCAGATCTTCGCGATTGTGGGCGGGCTGGGTGTACCGCTCCTGGCCCGCTTCGCCAGCACGACGACGGTGGCCGTCACCTTGAGTGCGCTATGGCTGACGGTTCCCGTGGGCTTGCTCCTGGCGCCTGATTTGTGGTGGATGTGGTCTTCCATGGGAGGCATTGCGCAGGGTGGCGGCATCACGGTGGTGTTCATCGCCATCATCAAGTTCGCCAGGGACCAAGCCTCGGCAGGGAAGATGTCCGCCGTCGTCCAAGGCGTGGGCTACCTGGTTGCAGCGCTGGCGCCAACCGTCATCGGCTACGTCCATGGCGTGTCCGAGGGCTGGACCGTGCCGCTGCTGGTGATCCTCGGTTCGGTGCTCGCGTTCTGTGTGTGCGTTACGTTGTCCGTGCGCTGGGTGGCCCGACAGGGGTAAGTGAGCGCCGCCGTCGGCGTTGTCCTTCCCTACCCGATTCGGGGGTGCGCTGCGCATTAGACGGTAGGAAGCGTCTTGTGTGAAGCTGGCCATCGAATCGGTGCGAGGCCGGTCGCATTCCGGGCCCGCGGTGGCATGGAGAAACCCCGCTGCTGGGCTGCCTCCCCGACCATCGGGGTCACTTGTTGCGAAGAGTGCAGGCAGCCCAGCGTCGGGGCTTGGTTTGTCGCTGACCAGTTCAGCTAGGCGGCGACGAGTTCCTCCTCCGTGGCCTCTTCACGGGCCTCGGTGAGGAAACGGGCGTAGGCCGGGATTGTCAGGAAGGTGGGGAATTCCTCGGCCAGGGTGACTTCTTCGAAGATGGCGCGGGCGTCAGCGAAGCGGTCTCCGTCGAAGCGTTCCAGTCGGGCGTATTCCTCGTCCAGCATGTCCTGGACCCATTCACGGCTGATGATCTCGCCGTGATCGGTGATGGCGTGGGAGTGGATCCATTGCCAGAGCTGGGACCGGGAGATCTCGGCGGTTGCGGCGTCTTCCATGAGGTTGTGGATGGCGACGGCGCCGTTGCCGCGGAGCCAGGACTCGATGTAGCGGATGCCTACCTCGATGTTCAGGCGGACGCCGGCCTCGGTGATGGTGCCTTCGGTGCTGGCGATGTCGATCAGTGCGCGGTCATCCGGGGTGACGTCCTCGCGGCTGCGGTCCAGCTGGTTCGGCCTGTCGCCGAGCACGGAGTCGAACACTTCGCGGCACACGGGTACGAGGTCCGGGTGGGCAACCCAGGAGCCGTCGAAGCCGTCGTTGGCTTCGCGGGTCTTATCGGCGCGGACTTTCTCGAACGAGGCGGTGTTGGCGGCTTCGTCCTTGCGGTTCGGGACAGCCGCGGCCATACCACCGATCGCCATGGCGCCGCGGCGGTGGCAGGCCCGGACGAGTTGTTCGGTGTAGGCCCGCATGAACGGCTGGGTCATGGTCACCTGGCCGCGGTCCGGGAGCACGAAGCGCGGTCCGCGGGTGCGGAAGTTCTTGATCAGGGAGAAGATGTAGTCCCACCGGCCGGCGTTCAAACCGGAGGCGTGATCCCGGAGTTCGTACAGGATCTCTTCCATCTCGAACGCTGCGGTGATGGTTTCGATCAGCACGGTGGCGCGGATGGTGCCTTGCGGGATGCCGAGCAGGTCCTGGGCCAGGACGAAGATGTCGTTCCACAGGCGGGCTTCGAGGTGGTTTTCGATCTTGGGCAGGTAGAAGTACGGGCCCTTACCCTGGGCGAGCAAGCGGCGGGCGTTGTGGAAGAAGAACAGCCCGAAGTCCACGATGCCGCCGGCGATGGGCTTGCCGTCGATCAGCATGTGCTTCTCGGGCAGGTGCCAGCCGCGGGGACGGACCACAATGGTGGGCAGGTCTCCGGCCGGCTTGAGCTTGTATTCCTTGCCTTCGGGGGAGGTGAAATCGATGCGGCGTTCCAGTGCGTCGGTCAGGTTCAGCTGGCCCTGGATGACGTTGCGCCACGTCGGGGTGGAGGAGTCTTCCATGTCGGCCAGCCATACCTTGGCGCCGGAGTTCAGGGCGTTGATGGTCATCTTCTTATCCACCGGTCCCGTGATCTCCACGCGGCGGTCCTCCAGGCCCGGGGCCGGGGGAGCAACACGCCAGCTCGGGTCGTTGCGGATGGCCTCGGTCTCGGGGAGGAACCGCGGATCCTGGCCACTGGAAATCTGATTGCGCCGTGCGTGCCGTGCCTGCATCAGCTCCTGACGACGATCAGCAACGGCCCGGTGAAGCTTGCCGACGAACTCAAGTGCGTCGGGAGTGAGGACCTCGTTCTGCCGCGAGATGGGCTGCGCGGTCAACGTGATGCCATTAATAGTGAAGTTGTCGGTGAAGCTGTTCATTTCAAATCTCCTAAGAAAATGTTCGACGGCGGCACTCGGCTGAGCGGGTGGGCTTGGAGGGGAGACCCTCCGCGTGCTATTCCCCATCCCGGCCACATGGCCTCGCGGGGCTCGGCCGGTGTCCGGGACAGGGCCCCTTTTACGCACGCTTCCGGGTTTCCCCTCCAAGCCGCTGCGGTTACGCTCGGTGAGTGCCGGCGTCGTGCCTTCCGGTGAGCGAAGCGAACAGCTCACCTTGGGCGGGTGTGGTTAGTGGAATTGGCCCTCTTCGGTCGATCCGACCAGAGCGAGGGTGGATGCGTTCGGGTTGAGCGCGGTGGCGATGTCGTCGAAGTAGCCGGTGCCGACTTCGCGCTGGTGCTTGGTGGCGGTGTAGCCGCGGGCTTCGGAGGCGAATTCCTTTTCCTGGAGCTCGACGTAGGCGCTCATGCCTTCGCGGGCGTAACCGTGGGCGAGGTCGAACATCGAGTAGTTCAGGGCGTGGAATCCGGCCAGGGTGATGAACTGGAACGTGAAGCCCATGGCGCCGAGCTCGCGCTGGAACTTGGCGATGGTGGTGTCGTCCAGGTGCTTGCGCCAGTTGAAGGACGGGGAGCAGTTGTAGGAAAGCATCTGGTCCGGGAATTCGGCCTTGACCGATTCGGCGAACTTGCGGGCAAGCTCCAGGTCCGGGGTGCCGGTCTCCATCCAGATCAGGTCGGAGTACGGTGCGTAGGCCTTGGCGCGGGCGATGCAGGGTTCGATGCCGTTGCGGACCTTGTAGAAGCCCTCAGCAGTGCGCTCACCGGTGATGAATTCCTGGTCGCGCTCGTCAACATCGGAGGTGATTAGCGTTGCTGCTTCGGCGTCGGTGCGGGCGATGACGACGGTCGGGGTACCGGCGACGTCGGCTGCCAGGCGGGCTGCGTTGAGGGTCCGGATGTGCTGCTGGGTGGGGATCAGGACCTTGCCGCCCAGGTGACCACACTTCTTTTCCGAAGCGAGCTGGTCTTCCCAGTGAACACCCGAGGCACCTGCGGTGATCATGGACTTCATGAGTTCGTAGGCGTTCAGCGGGCCACCGAAGCCGGCCTCGGCGTCGGCGACGATCGGGACCAGCCAGTCTTCAACGGTCTTGACGCCCTCGGCGTATTCGATCTGGTCTGCGCGGAGCAGGGCGTTGTTGATGCGGCGGACAACTTGGGGTACCGAGTTGGCCGGGTACAGGGACTGGTCCGGGTAGGTGTGGCCGGAGAGGTTCGCGTCAGCGGCAACCTGCCACCCGGAAAGGTAGATGGCGCGGAGTCCGGCCTTGACCTGCTGCACGGCCTGGTTGCCGGTCAGTGCGCCGAGAGCGTTGCTGTAGCCCCCGTTGGGTGCTTCCTCGGTGAGCTGCTTCCAGAGCTTCTCCGAACCGCGGCGGGCCAGTGTGTGCTCTTCAGAGACGCGACCGCGGAGGCGGACGACGTCGGTGGCCGAGTAATCACGGGTGACGCCTTCCCAACGCGGGTTGGCGGACCATTCAAGTTCCAGCGCTGCTGCCTGCTGCTCTGCAGTCTGTGCGGATTCTGCTGGTTCAAATGATGCGGTCATTGCATGTCTCCTAATATCCAAGGGCTCCCGGGCCGGCCTCCGCTGCGCCTTTGCTGCATCGGCCGGCTTACCCGGGGTCTGTATTTCTTTTTCGTAAGACCTACTTTTCTGCACTTACAACAGGCTTTCTAGAGGAAAACTATGGAAAGAAATGCACTTCTTCGCGTATTCTCAAGAAATGTCGCCTGTGAGCTGGAATCGCGAAGTCGCGCCGCCGTCGTCCTCCACAACGTCCCCTGAACTGGACGTCATTAGCCTTGGCCGCCGCGTGCGCCACCTGCGCAAGCAGGCCGGCCTGACGCTGGATGACTTGAGTGCCGCCGTCGGGACCGCGCCGAGTCAGCTCAGCCTGATCGAAAACGGTAAGCGCGAACCCAAATTGGGGCTGCTTCAGCAACTCGCGGCGGCCCTCAGCGTGAGCATCGATCAGCTGTTGGGGGCCGAGCCGCCCAGCCGCCGCGCGGCCCTGGAAATCGAGCTGGAACGGTACCAGCGTGGACCCCTGTACGAGTCCCTGAACCTGCCGAAAATCCGCATCAGCTCGCGGCTTCCGCTGGATGTGCTGGAGTCCCAGGTGGGGTTGCTTCAGGAGCTCGAACGCAAACTTAACGAGCAGGTCGCGACGCCGGAAGAAGCCCGCCGCGCGAACGGCGAGTTGCGTGCCATGATGCGCGAGCGCGGTAACTATTTCCCGGAGTATGAGGCGGAGGCGCAGAAGGTCCTCAAAGGGGTGGGCTACACCACCGGCCCGCTCAGCCAGCACGTCATCGCGGACATCGCGGAGAACCTCGGTTTCACCCTGCACCATGTGGGTGATTTGCCCCATTCCACCCGGTCTGTGACCGATTTGAAGAACCGCAGAATTTATCTGACGCAGAACCAACGCCAGGACCACGACCCCCGTTCGGTGCTTCTGCAGGCGCTCGGCCACTATGTCCTGGGGCACGAAACTCCGCGGAACTACGGCGATTTCCTGGCACAACGAGTGGCCACCAACTATTTCGCGGCCGCGCTGTTGCTTCCGGAGCAGGCCACGGTTGAGTTCCTCCAAAAAGCGAAGGCCGCGAAGGAAATCGCCGTGGAGGACATTCGCGATGCCTTTGCTGTGTCCTACGAAACCGCCGCGCACCGCTTCACCAACCTCGCCACGAAGCACCTGGGCATCACCACGCACTTCCAGAAGACACACCAGTCCGGCATCATCTACAAGGCCTACGAGAACGACGGCGTGACCTTCCCACAGGACCACACCGGCGCAATCGAGGGGCAGCCGTCGTGCAAGGCCTGGACGTCGCGGGCGGTGTTCGACGTGCCGGACAAGTTCAGCGCATACAGCCAGTACACGGACACGCCTTCGGGTACTTACTGGTGCACAGCCCGGACCGAGCGCTCGGCTGCGGGTGAATTTTCTTTGAGTATTGGGGTGCCGTACCAGCACGTGAAATGGTTCCGTGGGCGCGAGACCACGGCCCGTGCTACTTCTACCTGCCCGGACCCGAACTGCTGCAAGCGGCCACCTGCCTCGCTTGCGAACGAGTGGGCCGGCAACGCCTGGCCGTCGGCACGGGCCCATTCGCACCTGCTGGCTGCCATGCCTCCCGGCGCGTTCCCCGGCGTGGACGAAACCGAGGTGTACAGCTTTCTGGCCGCCCACTCCGCCCGCTGACCCGACCCTCTCTCACATCCTGACCGTATTCCCCCGATGCTCGTTCACTTCCCACCTGCTTTTCCGTGATGCTCGCTCACATTCCGGCCACATTTGGCCATCCCTCTCTCAGATCGCGTGAGTTCCGAAGGCAAAGCGTGCAGCATGTGAGGAGAAGATCAAATGGGGGGATCGGCATGTATCGAGTTCGGAAAGTGGTCGCGGTAGTAGCGGCAGCCATGTTGGCGAGCGGATCGGCGACAATCAGTGCCTGCGCGCCGCAACCAGCCGACGTCGGGCTCTTGAAGGCCGACGGCGTTACGCGGGTTTCGGTCCAAGCGACGGATTACGCTGCCCAACGCGAGGCGCTGAATGCCTCTGCGCGCAAGCTCGGCGCTACACTGCTCGCGGACGGAGAGGATGCCGCAAATGGAAATGTTGTTTCGTCGCCCGCGAGCCTGTTGATCGCGCTCAGTATGCTGCGAGCCGGAGCATCCGGAGAATCTGCCGCTGAGATGGATTCGGCCCTGGCTTTGCCCATCGACGGTCGCGACGAAGCGATGAACGCGGTACTCGCTGCGCTGGAAAAATATGACGGTGACCCCGGCAGCGTGGACGAGGACGACCCGCCGCGCAAACCTGTCATGCACGCAGTCAACGGCCTGTTCGTCGACAAAGGCATCCCCACCGGAAAGGACTTTCTGGCCACGCTCGCCAAGCACTATGGCACGGGTGTGTACCCGGTGTCCTTCCAGGATGAGGCCGTGACCAAACCTGCCATTGACCAATGGGTCAGCAGCAACACGGGTGGCAGGATCAAGGAAGCACCTGCGCAGTACGATCCCGACAACACCTTCAGCTTGCTCAACGCGCTCTACTTCGCCGCGGCTTGGCAAACGCCCTTCGACCCGAACGACACGTCGGACCAGCCCTTCCGCAAGGCCGGCGGGGAAGTCGTCTCCGTTCCCACTATGCACGGAGGCATCAGCATGGCGTACGCCGAAGGAGCGGGCTGGAAAGCCGTTGACCTCCCGTACGCCGAAGGTTTCGTGATGAGGCTGGTACTGCCCGACGGCGGTACGCCGGGTGTCGCCGGTGCAGTTGGCGTTTCAGCGGAGGTGCTATCTGACGTTACCCGACGCTTGGAAAACGCACCGCTGGACATGGTCCAAATCAGCCTACCCAAATGGGACCACAAGACGACCTTTGAACTGCGGAAGGTCTTCGAAACACTCGGCCTCAGGAAAACACTGGCGACACAGTCCGATTTCGATGCGATCCAACAGGGAATGCAACTTACTCAAGCGGCACAAGCAGCCAACATTACCGTTGCCGAAAAGGGAACCATCGCATCCGCGGTGACCCAGCTCAACGGGGATGCCGCAAGCGCCCTCATTGCAGATCGTGAAATCATCCTCGACCACCCGTTCCATTACGAGATTGTGCACGTTGAAACCGACATGCCGTTGTTCACGGGTTGGGTTGCTGATCCGCGCTGAGGGGCAGGATGTGCAAGAGGAACAGCCGGAACCCGCCGGGATGTGAGAGAGGAACCGCCGGAACCCGCCGGGATGTGAGAGAGGAACCGCCGGAACCGGCCGGGATGTGAGAGAGCGTTGGCTATTGAATCAGCCGCCCCACCAGCACCGCCGCAGCCTCAACGACGTCGTCCGCCTGCCGTTTGGACGAACTCAAGGCGACCTCCTGTCCGGCGAGAGTAATGATGTCCGTGATGACCGCGACCGTGAGCTTGCCCAGAGTGTCATCGCTGGCGCCCAGCAGCACGGAGTTTTGCCGAACCCACTCGCGTCCACGTTCACGCCGCAGTACCTCGAACCCCGGGGGAGTGTCGCCCTCGATGAACACCCGCTCCAATGCGCGGTGCGTCCAGGTGTAGTCGAAGTAGCTACGGCTGCCCACGTTGAAGAGTGCCAACGGATCGTTCTCGCCTGACTTCCTGGCCTTTGCTACAGCCGCGGCGACGAGCCTTTCATGCTCGTTTTGATAATCATCCCAGAGGGCCAGGAACAGTTCGGTCTTGCCCCCGAAGTGGTGATACAGGCTGCCGACACTTGACCCGGAGCGGGCTACGACGTCCGAAATGCTGGCATCGGTGAAGCCGTGTTCGCAGAAAACTTCCTTGGCCGCATCCAGGAGGTTCCTTCGGGTGGCGGCTGTCCGGCTCCATTGCCACGAGCCAGCATGGACTGCCGCGTTGGATGTTTTCCGAACCAAGGGTGCTCCCTTCGCCGCGACATGCAGTTTGCCGGAGGGTCGTCGGGCTTCTTTCTGGAATCGTACCTTCACCAAGCCCCGACTTAAAGCATTCAAACCCCTTGACCATCAATCAACTAAAGGAAACAATCTTAGAAGCTTGTTCTAGAAATATGTGTTGCGGTATGTATCCGAATGCTGCGATTTTTGACGTCAAACGCCCCGAAACCCGGGTGCCGTTTTTACCGTCGCGCTGCAACTGGTTGAATCGCTATGAGAGAGCGCCAACTGGTCGCACGCCAAACAAAGCCAGAGAGGAACGCGGCCTGATGTCCGTTTCAAGCAAGTCGTCCGGGATCACGTCGAACAGGTGGTTCAAACCCGTCGTCGTTACCGCCGTAGCGTTGGTGGTGGCGTTGGTCCTGGTGCTCATCGCCCAGTGGCTCCGGACGCTGCAACCCGTTCAACAGTTCCTGGTGGACTACCCTGGACACTCAGCGATCCCCGAGGGCACCCCCACAGGCTTCCCGGCATGGCTCGGCTGGCAGCACTTCCTCAACATGTTCTTCCTGGTTCTGATCATCCGCTCCGGCTGGCAGGTCCGGACCACCACAAGGCCGCCGGCTTACTGGACCCGGAACAACAAGGGCTTCATCAAGACCAAGAATGCGCCGTCCAAGATCAGCCTGGATCTCTGGTTCCACCTCACGCTGGATGCCTTGTGGGTGTTGAACGGCATCATCTTCATCGTCCTGCTGTTTGCTACCGGCCAGTGGCTGCGGATCATCCCCACCAACTGGGACGTCTTCCCCAACGCGCTGTCCGCAGCGCTGCAGTACGCCTCGCTGAACTGGCCCATTGAGAACGGCTGGAACAACTACAACAGCCTGCAGCTGCTGACCTACTTTGTCACCGTCTTCATCGCCGCCCCGCTGGCCATCATTACCGGCCTTCGGATGTCCGGTGCGTGGCCGAAGAAGGCAGCGATCAATAAGTTCTACCCGATCGAACTCGCCCGCCAGATCCACTTCCCGGTGATGATCTACTTTGTGGCGTTCGTGATCGTCCACGTCACGTTGGTCTTGGCCACGGGTGCGCTGAACAACCTGAACCACATGTACGCCTCGAACAACGATTACAGCTGGTGGGGCTTCGGCATTTTCGCTGCCTCAATCGTCTTTACGGCGGCCGCTTGGTTCCTGGCTCGCCCGCTGTTCCTGCGCCCGGTCGCCTCGATCATGGGCAAGGTCTCCCGCTAGCTAGCGGGATCCGCCCTGCCACAGGGCATCAAACGGAGCGCCCGAGGATACCCGGTTCTTGATCCCGGCCGTCACGAACGCCTTGGCGGTGCGGGCAGCTTCCAGTGGCGTGGCGCCCTTGGCCAACTCAGCGGTCACCGCCGCGGCCAGGGAGCAGCCGGCACCGGACACAGCGACGTCGCCAACCTTGGGACTGCGCAGGACTTCCAGCGTTTCGCCGTCGTAGTAAACGTCGACGGCGTCAGGGCCTTCCAGCCGCACCCCACCTTTGGCGAGGACTACTGCGCCGCTGATCTCATGGATGCGGATGGCAGCGTCCTTCAATGACTCTTCGTCAGTGATGGTCAGCCCGGACAGGGACTCAGCCTCAAAGTGGTTGGGGGTGACGAAGGTGGCCAGCGGCAGGATCTGCGCTTTCAAGGCCTTGTCGGTGTCCAAGGCGTGGCCGGGCTCCTGTCCCTTGCAGATCAGGACCGGGTCAAGGACCACGTTCGCGAAAGAGCCATCGGCCAACGCCTTCTCCACCGTGCTGATGGTTGCCGGGCTGCCGAGCATGCCGATCTTCACGGTGTCCAGGGCAGATGGTGCGCCGGAAACGGGACCGTAGGCCGCCGTCGTGGCTTCCAACTGGTCAGCAATAACCTGCTGGTCCACTGCCACGAAGCGGTGGTTCCAGTTGTCCAGTGGGTCGAAGGAAACGATGCACGTGAGGTTCGCGATGCCGAAAACTCCCAGTTCCTGGAAGGTCTTGAGGTCGGCCTGGGCACCGGCGCCACCGGTCGCTTCGGAGCCGGCGATGGTCAGGGCAATGGCAGGGGCAACGGCTGAAGTCATGCCTTCCATCTTGCCAGTTGCCTCGCTGCCGGCAGATTCTGGCAGCGGCCTTAGCCGTGCAGGCGGCGGTACGTTGCCTTGGCGGCTGGGTGAAGGGGCACGCCAGCGGTGTTGATGAGGGTCTCGGGGCTGAGGAACTGCACGCCCGTGCTCGTCTTCGGGACCAGGTCCTGAGCCCGTTCCACCAGCAGTTCCACGGTCTCCGAAACCACGTGATCGGCGAGGTCGCTGCGGCAAAGGAGCAGGTTGGCCACGCCCACGGTCCACGTGGCAGCTGCGTCCCCGTAGCTCTTGGCGGGGATCAGGACGCGATCGTAGAAAACGCCATACTGCTCGCGCATGGCCTTGATGTGCTCGGACAAGTCGATCAACCGGAGACCAACCTCATTGGCAGTGGACGCGATGGCAGCGGTTGGCACGCCGCCAGACCAGAAGAGGGCATCAATGGAGCCGTCCCGGAGGGCTGCGAGCCCCTGGTTCAGCCCGAGATTCACTTGCTTGAGGCCCATGTCAGCCGGGGCTGCGGAGATGATGCGGGGAACGGTCAACGATGTTCCGGAGCCCACCTCGCCAACACCGGCCGTCTTCCCGGCGAGATCGGCGAAGGAGCGAAGACCGCTGTCCTCCCGCACGATGCAGTGGACGTAGTTTTGGTACACCTTTCCGAGCGCCACAAGATTCCCGCCAGGCTGCGGGGTGGCCGCAGCCTGGGCAGCTGCATCCGCAAGGGCGACGGCGAACGTCGCCTCGCCTGACAACACCCGCCGGATGTTCTCCAGGCTTCCTCCGGTGGTCAGCGGCACGGCGGTTTGGGCCACACCCTCGCGTTGGAGCAACTCCGCGAACAACGTTGCGAACTCCAGATAGAAGCCGCCTGGTTCACCGCCGGCGACCGTCAGCCTTTGCGGCATCTCGTCAGGAGTGCAAGCGGTCGATACCGGCAGCAAAAGGCCCGCCAATCCAACTGACAGACCGGCCCTGAGCGCAACCCGCCTTGGCATGATCCGGCTATCCATCCTTGCCTCCGGACGGCTGCCGGAATTCAAGTCTTGCCGTCAATCCGTGCGGATGTCTTCCTTCCAGCACAAGCTCAGCGTCATTCGCCTGCGCCAGTCGGTCCACGATCGTCATGCCCAAGCCGTTCCCGGAGATCTTGCTGTGCTGCGGCGCCCGCCAAAACCGCGTTGTGGAGGCGGTGCGCTGCTCAGCGGAAAGCCCAGGGCCGTCGTCGGAAACCACGACGGCGAGCCCTCCTTTTGTTTGGTTCGTTGCCACCGTGATCCGGGAGCCAGGGGCGTACTTGATGGCGTTGGTCAGCAGTTCACCCACCATATGCGCTAGCTCGTCCGGATTGCAGGCGAGGTGGAGCGATTGCTCCGGCTGCGCGAGCGTGATCACGGAACCCGCGCGTTCAGCAGCCGGCATCGCCCGCTCCACCTCTCCTTGCAGGATTGGGAACGGGTCGATCACCGAATGGTGTTTGTGTACTGCTTCTTGGTCCGCGCGCGCCGATCCCTCGAAAGCGCGGTGTTCCGCCGTAGCCAGCTTCAGCACGCCGTCGAGAATTGCCTCCACACGCTCAAGCTCAGCAACCACGCCTGCCGCGGCGGCTTTCTCGGGCTCCGACTTCAGTGCCAGTTGCAGCAGATCGATCCGGAGCCGCAAGGCACCCACCGGGTTCCGTAGTTCGTGCGAGGTGTCGGCGATCAGTTGGCGCTGCGAATCGATGCTCTCGGTCACTGTGTTGGCCATTGCGGTGAACGAGCGGCTCAGCTCCCGCAACTCGGGCGGACCGGCGTCGGGAAGGTGGCTCGTCTTGCCCGTCGTCTCAAGTTCGTGGACGGCGAGGCTCAGTCGATGGACCGGCCGCAGGACCCAGCCGGTGATGCGGGCCGCTGCCAACAGGAGGAGCGCCCCGAGCGCAACCGCCGCAAGCCCGACGACGAGCCACCGCTCCCGTAGCTTCTCCCGGGCCGCTTCGGGATTGACTTCAAGGACCGCCTCCCCGAGCACCTGGCTGGCTGTGCCGAAGGACCTCGAGATAACCTCCGTGCCGGATCCGAAGGGCCTGATCGGGCTGAGCGTGGTGTCGCTGAGGTTCAAACTGGCCCGGTTCAGGGCGTCACGGACTTCGGCGCGGTCCTCGCGCAGGTCCCCTGAGCGCACTGTCTGCTGCTGGAGCCGGACCAGGATGCCCTCACCGTAGAGCTCGGAATAGCGATCCATTTCGCGTTGCAGCTGGGTGGTGTCGTTGTCCGACGAAGCGTCATTGGCGAGCTGGGCAAACCGGTTCAATGACGTGACGCGGTTGATCTGGAGTTCCTGGGTGAGCTCCCTGCCGGCCGATGTCAGGATCACGCTGGACACGGTGACCACTATGAGCACTGAGATCACGCTCAGGATGGCCAGGACACGGATTTTCACGGCTGCTCGACGCGGTAACCGACCCCGCGGACGTTGATGATGAAGCCGGGAAGTTGGAGCTTGGACCGCAGGCCCGTGAGGTGCACATCCAAGGACCGGGAATTTGCGAGGAAAGCGTCACCCCAGAGGGCATCGAGGATCTGTTCCCTTGTCACTACGGATCCTGCGTGCCTTGCCAGGAGGCTGAGGAGTTCGAACTCTGTTGCGGTCAGGGAGAGTTCCCTTTCGCCAACAGCTGCTGTCCGGCGGTCGAGGTCCACGCTGACGTTTCCCACCACGATGCTGTGCGGTGGAGCCTGCCCAGCACGGTTGGCCCGACGTGTCACCGCTTCGATCCTGGCCAGCAATTCCACGAGCTTCACAGGCTTGACCAGATAGTCGTCGGCCCCGGATCGAAGGCCCAGGACCACACTGCGCTCGTCGTCGCGCGCAGTCAGGATCAGGATGGGGACCTGGGTTACCTGGCGCAGTTTCCGTAGGACATCCAAGCCGTCCAGGTCCGGCAGTCCCAGATCGAGCAGGATCACTTCGTGGTGCCGATGCCCCAGGAGTGCGTCTTCGCCACGGGACACTCTTGTGGCTTTGTGGCCGGCGGATGCAACGGCAGCACTCAAGGCCGACGCCATGGCGTCGTCATCCTCGACGATGAGCACGTGCACTGTGTGATCCTTTGGGGTGGGCTGGTGGGCTGGTTCGCTACTCGAGCTTAACGTTGTGAGGCCCGTTCTGCGCCCCTCGGAGTGTCCAAAGGGCGCAGAACGGGCCTCACAAGCCAGCCGTTCTAGGCGCTGGCCCAGCAGGTTTAGGCGTTGGCGAGGTCCTTCTTGTCCTCGTCGGCGTCCTGCGAGGTAGAGCCCTTCGCGGCGAAGGCGCTTCCCTGCTCGGCGTCCAAGTGCGTGGCCTTCTTGTTCTTCAACGCGAAGATGTATACAAGCAGCGAGATGAAGATCGCGGCAGTCACATAGGTGAAGAACATATCCACCTGCCCGGCCTTCTGCAGAGCGGCGCCAATCAGCGGAACCGTGCCGCCGAACAGCGAGTTCGCGATCGCATATCCCAGGCCGACACCCAGGGCTCGGATCGATGCCGGGAACAGCTCAGCCTTCACCAGCGCATTGATGGAGGTGTAGCCGCCAACCATGAGCAGGCCGCCCAGCATGAGCAGGAACGCCATAAACGGATCCTTGGTTCCGGACAGCGTGGAGAGCAAAGGCCATGTGAACAGTACACCCGTAACGCCGAACCAAATCAGCAGCGGCTTGCGGCCGATCTTGTCCGAAATCAAGCCATAGACCGGCTGGAGCAACATGAAGATGAACAATGCCCAGAAGTTGATGACGGAGGTATCGGTCTTGGCGATACCGGACGTATCGTTCATGAACTTCAGGATGAAGTTGGTGTACGTGTAGAACGCCACGGTGCCACCGAGCGTGATGCCAATGCAGATGAGCAGCGGCTTCCAGTGCTTGGTGAACAGCAGCTTCATAGTCCCCGGCTGTGCCTCGCCTTCAACCTTCACGTGCGCGGCGCGGAGCTGATCGGCGGAAAGCGTCTCTTCCATGGACCGGCGAAGCCAGAGGACAACCAACGCAGCGACGCCACCAATCGCGAAAGGAATGCGCCAGCCCCAGGCCGTCAGGTCTTCCTTGCCCATGGTGTTCTGCAGGATCACCAGCACCAGGAGGGCCAGCATCTGCCCGCCAATGAGCGTTACGTACTGGAAGCTCGAGAAGAAACCGCGGCGCTTGGCAGTGGCAGCCTCGGACATATAGGTGGCGCTGGTGCCATATTCGCCGCCCACCGAGAAGCCCTGCACAACGCGGATAAAGACCAGCAGGATCAATGCCCAGAGCCCAATCACGTCCTGGGTTGGCAGGAGCGCAATGGCAAACGAACCGGCCGACATCATGGTCACGCTGAGGGTCAGAGCGGCCTTGCGGCCCTTGCGGTCGGCGTAACGGCCGAAGAACCAGCTGCCGATGGGACGCATGAGGAACGACGTCGAGAAGACCGCCATCGCTTCAAGGCCAGCCTGCAGATCGTCAGAGGAGTTGAAAAAGTGCGACTGGAAATACGCCGCGAAAACCGTATAGACGTAGAGATCGAACCACTCCACGAGGTTGCCCGCGGAGCCTTTGAGGATGTTACTCACGGCCTTGCGTGTCTGCGCGGCCTCGCTGAGGGGCGCAACTTGTTGGGTGCTCATCAATGAACCTTCCTGGACGGCAGCGTTTTGCCGCGGCCGTGTCTTGCATGAGTTCGTTCTGTCCATGAAGCTCGTGCTCATGGCGTCCTTGCGCATGGCTCTTCGTCGACTAAGAAAGGTCCTCCATGGGTGAAGAGGACATAATCCAAACTATGGGTGATACAGGGCACAGCCAACGCCGGAAGCGATTTCCTAACACTTCCTTAGGTTTTGAGTGATCCTCTCGCAGATCATCACCGGTTTTGGGCAATGTTCTCTCACATGGCCGCTTGCTCCGAAGCCTATGCGCGAGATTTCGAGCTGTCCCGTTCAGCGCAAATGAGTGGCTGGTGGACGGGGGCCAGGTGCGATTAGTCTTCAGGCATGGCCTCCGTTCTCGGGTCGATCGACCGGACAGTGCGCGCTTTGGGCAGCCTCTACCGGACCACCCCACTGCCACCGGGCCAAGTGGTTGGCTTGGTGCTGGATGCGGCCCTTGACCGTCTGCATGCTGCTCCTGTTCAAGCGCCCGGGACCGTGCGCAGAACCGTCGGCCTCGGCTTGGCTCTGGCAGGGGTTGGTTTTACCGCGTGGGCGGTGGCGGAACGTCGGCGCCAAACGACCGGCACCTTTTCGTTGGAGCGCCCCGAGGGCCTGGTCACCACCGGCCCGTATGCCGCCAGCCGCCATCCGATGTACCTCGGGTGGTGGCTGATCCACTCGGGCGTGGGGATCTTCAGAGGTTCGCCCTGGACGCTCGCTACTCTGCCCGCTGGAATCCTGGTGGAACACTTTGGCACGTTGTGGGAAGAGAAGATGCTTCGGCGGGAATTCGGCCAGTCCTACGCTGACTACTCGGACAGGGTTCCCCGATACTTCGACTTCCATTGTCGCCACTCAGGACCATTGGCGTGATCGAGTGATGTGAACGAGCATTCGCCAAACGGGGGGATTATGTGAGCGAGGATCCAGAAAAGCCCTCGGTTATGTGAGAGAGGGATGGGCCAAAACGGTGTGGGATGTGAGAGAGCATCCGGGGGTGGGACAATAAAACCGGTGTCGGGCTGAATGCCTCACCAACCACAGTGCTAATACAGCGGGGCGCCGTGCTTCACGGGCGCCTGCGCGAACCACTACGAAATGGATGACCCATGACCTCGCCCTCTGGCTCCAGCACATTGAGCAAGCCCGCACCCCGCTTCGCTTCGATCGGCTCCCCATACTTCGGCATCATGTTGGCCATCATGGCCGTGGTGCTGATCCTGTCCAACATTGGCGCTTCCAAGGGAGTGGTACTCGGCCCCATCATCACAGATGGCGGGTTCTTCCTGTTCCCGCTGGCCTACATCCTGGGCGACGTAATGAGCGAGGTCTATGGCTTCAAGGTTGCGCGCAAAGCCATCGTCACGTCGTTCGCGCTCTCGGTGTTCGCCTCGTTTTGCTACTGGGTGATCATCGCGCTGCCCGGCTTCGACGACGAATATGGAACCGCGAAGCAGGCAGCAATCGAGGGGGCGCTTGGACCCGTGCCGCAGATCGTCCTTGCCTCGCTGCTGGCTTTCCTTGCCGGACAGACCATCAACTCCTGGATCCTCGTGAAGATGAAGGCACGCACTGGTGAAAAGACCCTTTGGGCGCGCCTTATGGGTTCCTCCGTGGTGGGTGAATTCGTGGACACCCTGATTTTCTGCAGCATCGCAGCCTCGGTCATTGGCATCACGGACTTTGGAATGTTCGCCAACTACGTCTTGGTGGGCTTCGTCTACAAGACCGGCGTGGAGTTCCTGTTCGTGCCTGTCACCGTAATGGTTGTTGGCTGGATCAAGAAGCGCGAGCCGAGCTACGGGGTAGTCGCGGCCTAGCCGTACTAAGCTACGACGCCCTGCCTTTCGAGTAGTACCGGCCCAGCGTCTCAGCTTTGAACTCGAAGAAATCCCCGGACTCGATGGCCAACCGCGCATCGTCCACCATCTTCACCACGAAACGCTCATTGTGGATGGAGATCAGTGTCGCCGAGACCATCTCCTTCGCCTTGTAGAGGTGGTGGATGTACGCACGCGAATAGTTTCCGCAGGTGTAACAGTCGCAGTCATCCTGCAGCGGTCCGAAATCGGCCTTATAGCGGGCACCGGATAGGTTGAACCGGCCGGAGGGCGTATAGAACGCGGAATTCCGGGCCACACGGGTGGGTGAGACGCAGTCGAAAGTGTCGGCCCCGTTCTCGATTGCCGTAAAGATATCGTCTGGCTCGGAAATGCCCAGCAGATGCCGTGGCTTGTCCTCGGGAAGTTCCTCATTGCACCACCGCACGATGGTGCCCAGGTTCTCCTTCTCCAACGCGCCGCCGATCCCGTATCCATCAAAGGGCATGGCCCCGAGGTCCCGGCAGGCCTTTCGGCGCAGGTCCTCGTATTGCGCACCCTGGATCACGCCGAACAGCGCCTGGTACGGCTTCCCGACGCGGGCGGAAGTCAAACGGGCATGTTCTTCCAAACACCGCAGTGCCCACAAACGCGTCCGCTCCAGCGACTCCTCCTGGTACGCCCGGGAGTTCTGCAAGGTTGTCAGCTCGTCGAACGCGAACATAATGTCAGCGCCGATCTGATGCTGGACCTGCATGGAGATCTCGGGGGAGAAGCGATGCCGGTCCCCGTTGAGGTGCGACTTGAACCACACGCCGTCGTCATCAATGTGTGCCAGCCGTTCCTTGCCAGGTGCCACCGCGTCATCGGGCCCCGACGTGTCCACATTCTTCATGTCGATGACCTTCTTGAAGCCCGAGCCCAGGCTCATGACCTGGAACCCACCTGAATCCGTGAACGTCGGCCCGGACCAATTCATGAAAGCGCCCAGCCCGCCGGCGGCGTCGAGAATCTCCGGACCCGGCTGCAGGTATAGATGGTAGGCGTTGGCGAGCACTGCCTGCGCACCCAGCCCGGCAATGGACTCGGGCAGCACGGCCTTGACCGTCGCTTTGGTCCCGACGGCGATAAACGCGGGCGTCTGGATGGTTCCGTGCGGGGTGGTGATAGTTCCGGTTCGGCCCAGGAAAGTGCCGCCATTGGCGTCGACCAACGCGTCCGACGGCGAACACGTTTCGGTCAGGCGCTGGCCCACCGAAAAGGAGAACCCGGATGCCCGTGAAGAAGTACCCGGCAAGGCAGTGGACGGAGAGGACGAGGGCAGGAAAGCGGAAGCTGGCACGCTACCAAGTGTGCCAGCTTTACCGCGGGTAACCTGCGGAGCCCGCCTAGGAGCTGTAGTTCTCAGCCTTCCAGTTGTCCCACGACGACCGGATGTCCGCCAAGGTGTGAGCCCCCAACTCGTACGTGGAGGCAATCACCATGGAGCCGCCGTCGGGCCTTTTCTCCGGAATCGGCAGCTGCTCCGCCACGATTAGCAGCCCATCGCCGTGCTCCGCGTAGCTGTGTACGGTGAGGCCCACTTGGTGCCGGCTCTTGAACCACACGCGGCCGGAGATTTTCTCGCCGGTGCCAAGTGTGAGGGAGTAGTCATCGCCGACCGGCGGGAGATCGCCCAGCCCCAGCTTTTCGATGGCCGGACCACCACTGCCGGGAAGCGATACGAAGTGCGTTCGCCGATGACCGTGCGGGTGCCGCTCAAGGGCGAAGCGGAGTTGTTGCAGGAACGTGAGCCACCCTTGGGTGATGTCCTCGTCCCACTCAGCCCACTCGGAATCGTGGTCCAGCGCTGCGCGCGTGACCTTGACTTCGGTACCGCCGGAAACGGGGTGGAGTTCAAATTCATCCCCGCCATGGACGGTCAGCTTGGTGTGATCCGGATTTTCCACCACATCGGGATGGAAGTAGATCTGTTTGATTTCGTCGGCGAGGTCATCGGCTTCCCACCCGTGCCATTGAGCCACCAGCGAGGGTTCGCGCAGCATTGTCCAAACCTGCTGCGCGTCGGCATTAACCACAACGCTCAGATTGTTCGTCATGGCCCCGAATCTACCGCCGTTCGCGTCCGTAAAACAGGTCTTGAAATGATCAGGCGCGCACTGCATCCAGTTCGATGCCGATCCGACGGCCCAATTCCTCTTCTCCCAGGGTTTCGGATCCACCGTGGGCCCGCAGGAACAGCAGCGATTCGAGGCGAAGGAAGCGCCATTCCCGCTCCGCTTCATGGTTGCCGTTGTCGATTGCGCGAAAGATTTCCTTGTCGTACAGATTCGGTTCGTTCAGTGCGCGCTGGCGGACCTTGGCGGCGATGCGCGCCTTGAAGGGGTCCGTTTCCTCTGACTCATGGGCGCGCAACAATTTCTCGTACACAGCCGCACGTTCAGTTTGCCCGCCCTCCCGGCAGATGAAGCTTGAGAGTGCCAGCGCGCGTTTAATCGACGCCCAGCGGTCGGGGTTGCCGTCAAAGGGCAGCACGTTCAGGAGATCCGCCACCCTCAGCGCATTATCCGGGTCGCGCAGCACGATGCAGAGATCGAACGCCAAATTACTGAGGTCCCGGAGGCAGCTTCCAGACTTGGTGTTGATGCCCTTGGCCAGCCTCTCGGCGAGCACCTGGACGCCGTTCTTGCCCTTGTGATTGGCGACGGCGGCGCGGACTACAGCTTCAGGCGTCCCCTCCGGCTCGGGGATGAGCGCGAGCTCTTCCGGGACCGGCGCGAGCGCAGGCGGCGTCTCCGGGCGCGGCGGGACGACGACGGCGGGCCCAGCTTCAGGGTCCACATCGTCTTCCGCGGAAGTGCTGTTGCCGGTGGCGGCTTCGGATTCCGGAACACCAACTGCGGAAGAGTCAGATGCCCCAGAGCCAGACGTTCCCAAGCCAGCGGAAACTCCGTCCCCCACGGGCACACTGGACCCCAGAGCGACCCGTACCGCAGCGCCGTCGACCGTTGTCACGAGCAGCAGCGCGGGTACGCCGTAATCATCGTTCTGGACCTCGATAGTGCCGATTTCCTCGGCGGGCCCGTCTCCGGGCAGGAACACAAAGTCTCCGGGTTGCAGGTCCCCAGCCTGCTTTTCGCGGTATTGCTGTGAGGCTGGGCTGTGAGTCATCGGAAGTCCTTTGGTTCTCTTGCGGTCCGCCGTCCAGTCTACAAACTCCGGCCGCCGAGGGAGGTCGGGACCCGCTAGAGGACGACGACGGAGCTAGACGACGATGCCGAGCTAAAGGACGATGCCGGAGAAAGCCAGCGCCTGGCGCACCAGGTTCCCGCGGCCGCCCTCGAACTCCTGCTGCACGTCCTCGCTCAGGACTTCCTGCGGCGTCATCCACGTGAGTTCCAGGGCGTCCTGGCGCGGTTCGCATTCCCCAGTGACCGGGATGATGAAGACCAGCGACACTGCGTGCTGACGGTCATCGGTGAATCCCGTCTGGGACGGCGCGGGGAAGTATTCGGCCACAGTGAAGGGAACAGGGCTGATGGGCAGCTGCGGGAATGCGAGGGGGCCGAGGTCTTTTTCCATGTGCCGCAGCAGGGCTGCACGGATGGTTTCACGGTAGAGGACACGCCCGGAGACGAGGTAGCGCACCATGTTGCCGTCGGCGTCACCCTGCAGGAGGGAGCCGACTTCATTGACGTACCCGAGCGGATCAAGGCGGACGGGGACTGCCTCCACGTAAACCATGGGAAGACGGCCGCGGGCTTCGAAGAGGTCTTCGTCGGAAAGCCAGCCTGGATACGGGTCGGGTGTACGTACGCTCATGGTTAAGTTCTACCCCATCCCAGGCCGAAGTTCGGTGGCAGGGCCCCCGGGTGCTGCCGCATTAAGCTGCTGGCTATGTTTGGTTGCGCACGTCCGGCGTCCGCTCAACCACGATTGACGCCGGCGCGGAGCCGCCCACAGCATCAGGGTTGGCGACGTACAGCACGCCCTCGCTGATCCGCGCCTCTATTCCTGCTTCGTGGAGTCTGAGCAGCAGAGGGTCCAGATCGCCGTCGTATTCAAAAGCGAGGTCGCCGGACTCCGCAGCCGCACCGTGGATCACACGCAGGATTCCGCCGTTTTTGGTTGTGAAGGTTGCTGATTCGTCATCCGAGCTCCGGGGCCGGGCGCCGATGTTGCGAAGCTCCTGCGCGGAATCGTCGACGCCGGGACTCACCCAGATGGCTACAACGGCAAGAGCAGGGTCTGCTTTGTCCGACGTGGCCCAGGTGCCGTCCGCGGCTCGTTGGGCGGGGTCAGCCAGGAATGTGAAGCCATCCCGGGCCGTGACCTGAACGGTCTGGCCGTGCGAAGCCTCGGTGAGCTCTGCGATGGTCCCGTCTTCCTGCGTGCGCCGGGCAAACTCGTCCAGCACGCCAACCTCGACGCCGAAGACCGTGGTGCCATCCTGAGGACCTGCGGGGTCGTGCGCCGCTGCGTCATGCTGTACGCGACGCAGCGCAAGGCGACCGGAGCCGGCGTCGAACTCGAACCAATCCTTGTCCTCAAAGGTGGAGACCAGGCCCAAGGCTTCCAGCAGCTCAGCCCACTGTTCCGGGCGTGAGGTGAAGTGGATGGGGCGGGCTCGCAACATGGGTCCTCCTGGCATGGCTTCACTGGCATTTCGGCTTCCGTCCTCCAGCCTATGCCGTCCGGTTTGCAGCAGAATGAACCCATGCCTATCGAGCTCGAAGAATTGATCGTCAAGGATGCCACCGAGTGGCGGGCGTGGCTCGAGGAGCACGCGGTTGACAGTCCTGGCGTGTGGCTGGTCCTGCACAAAAAGGGCGGGAACGTCACAGAGTTGGACTACGACGCCGCGTTGGACGAGGCGCTCTGTTTCGGCTGGATCGACGGCCAATCCAAAAGCCGCGACGCCGAAAGCTACTTCCAGCGCATGACACCCCGGAGCCGCCGCAGCATCTGGTCGGCACGCAACGTTGGGCACATTGCCCGCTTGGACAAGGAAGGGAAAATGACCGCCGCCGGGTGGGCCGCCGTGGACGCTGCCAAAGCCGACGGGCGATGGGAAGCTGCCTATGCCGGACCCGCGGATTCAGTGGTTCCCGATGATCTCGCAGCTGCCATCGCGGCTGTTCCCGAGGCGCAGGCCATGTTCGACGTCCTGACGTCCCAAAACCGCTTCGCTCTCATACACCGGACCAACCTCGTCAAAAGGGCAGACACGAGGGAGCGCAAGATCGCCGATTTTGTGGAGATGCTTGCTCGGCACGAGGCACCGTACCCGCAGAAGAAACGCCCGGCGCCAGGGCCCCAGTAGCGTCAGGGCCTAAGTAATCATGCCTCGGGCGGGAACGCCACACCCTCGCCCACCACGCGCAGGCTAAGCACAGTTCCAGGTTTGGTGATGGACGCGTTCCAGTGCCGGATGGTGATGATCTCGCCTCCGCCGGGGTAACGGTGGCCATTCCCGGATAAGACGCCGTCAGCCGCGGTGTAAGCGGAGAGCTGTATTCGAACGGTGGTCTCGGGACCGAAGTAGTCCGTGTCCACAACCACGCCCCGGATCGGGCCGTCGGGTGCGATCCGGATCTGCTCGGGGCGGAGCATGAGCTGAACTTTGCCCTGTGCCGGTGGCCGGCGGACCGGAATTCCGCCCAGGGAACAGGTGGCCAGGGATCCTTCCATCCACGCGTCCAGGATTACTGCGTCGCCTAGGAATTCGGCTGTCGCGCGGTCTGCTGGGCGCGTGTAGACCACAAAGGGGTTGCCGATCTGTGCCAGTTTTCCGCCGCGCATGATGGCCACCTGGTCGGCAAAGGAAAGAGCTTCAGCTTGGTCGTGCGTCACCAGGATGGTGGTGACGCCGGCTGCGTTGAGCACCTTGGCAACGGCCCGGCGCGTAGCTACACGGAGCCCGGCGTCAAGAGCGGAGAAGGGTTCATCCAGCAACATGAGCTCCGGTTCGCGGGCCAGCGCACGTGCCAGGGCGACGCGCTGTTGCTGCCCACCGGACAACTGGTGCGGACGTCGCTTCGCCATCGAGGCGTCCAGCGACACCATTTCGAGCAGTTCCTGGACACGGGAAGCAACGGCCCGGCGGCCGCCGTCGAGCTTTCCGGAATCCAGACCAAAAGCGACGTTCTGTCCCACGGTCAGATGCGGGAAAAGAGCCCCATCCTGGGCGACGTATCCCACTTGTCGTTTGTGCGCAGGGAACCACACTCCATTGCCCGCAACCGTTGATCCGTTCAGCGCAATGGTCCCGGTGTCTGGATGCTCAAAACCCGCGATCAAGCGAAGCAGTGTGGTTTTGCCGGAGCCTGAAGGACCAACAATGGCCGTGGTTCCACCCTTGGCCACCGAAAGATTGACCCCCTTCAGGACAGCCTGGGAACCGAAGTTCTTTGTGACCTCAGCGATGTCCAAGTGCGTGTTGGTGGTGGGCACAATGGAGGGAGCCACTCGCGGTGACGGGAGCCTGGAGGGAGATTGTTCGGTCACTGTCCGGCTACTTTCTTGGACTGTTGGAAAAGAAGGTAGGTCATCGGGGCGGAAAGCACGATCATCAAAAGCGCATAAGGTGCAGCCCCGGCGTAGTCGATTTCGCTGCTCTTGCTCCAGAACTCCGTCGCCAGGGTGCGGGTTCCATTGGGCGAAAGAAGAAGGGTGGCCGTGAGTTCGTTGACGATAGCAAGGAAGACAAGCGCGGCCCCGCCTGCCGCCGCCGGCGCCGTGAGCCGGAGCGTCACCCTGAAGAAGGACACCAGCGGAGCTTTGCCAAGGGATTGAGCGGCTTCATCGAGCTCCTTGGGTGCCTGGGCCAGCCCGGAGCGGATGTTGACCAGTGCGCGGGGAAGGAAGAGCAAGACATAGGCGGCCACCAGCACGCCGGCACTTTGATAGATGCCGGGGACTGCGCGGATGCTGACGGTGACGAAGGCGAGGCCAACCACAATGCCGGGCAGGGAGCTGGTCACATAGTTGGACAGTTCGAGCATCTTGCTGAACCAGCTGGGATGCCGGACTGCCAAGTAGGCCATGGGAAAAGCCACGATCGTGGTAACTGCGGCACCGACAGCCCCGTACAAGAGGGTTTGCAGCAGCGCGGGCAGGAATTCGTCGGCGGCCCATACCTCGGCGCCTCCGGCAGAAAGCCAGCGCAGGACGAACCAGACAGGAAGCCCAAACGCCAGGGCTGTCAGGGCCAGCAAAGCGAGCTGAGCCGGAGCCTGGTATCCGCCCAAGGGCGCCCGTGTTGCTTTCGCTTGGGCGCCTGAGCCAATCCGCGCGTAGCGGGCTGTGCCTCGGCTCTTGACTTCAGCAAGGAGAAGAAGCAGACAAAGGAAGACCAGGACACTGGCCAGCATGTTTCCGGCAGTGCCGTTGAACGTCGACTGGAACTGGACCATGATCGCCGTCGTGAAGGTATCAAAGCGGATCATTGCGAAAGCGCCATACTCGGCAAGGAGGTGCAACGCCACCAGCAGCGCGCCGCCGGTCATTGCGATACGAAGCTGCGGGAGCACTACCCGGAAGAACACGGCCCAGGTACCGAGTCCGAGCGATGCGGCAGATTGTTCGATCGCCGGATCCAATCGCCCCAGCGTGGCCGCCGCGGGGATATAGACCAGCGGGAAATAGGACAATGTGGCGATCAGGACGCCGGACCAGATTCCCTGCAGGGAAGGTACAGCCGAGACCCACGCATAGCTGTTGACGAAGGCGGGGATGGCCAGCGGTGCAGCCAGCGCAACCGCCCACCACCGGTTTCCACGCAGCTTGGTTCGCTCCACCAGCCAGGCGCCGCCCACCCCCAGGATGAGGCACAACGGCACCGTGAGGACCATCAGCATGATGGTGTTCAACAGCAGTTCGCCCACCCGCGGGCGAACGATCAGTGCGACGGCGGTGTCCCAGCCTGTCGCTGCCGTCATGAAGATGACGTAGCCCAGGGGCATCAGGGAAAACAGGGCGATCAACACCGCCAACAACGACACCGTGGAAACGCCGAATGGCGGGCGAGGGCGCTTGCCCTTGCCCGCCGTCGTCGTGCTCCCGGGCGACTGTGGGAGGTCGGGAGCCGATAGATCAGTGGTCACAGAATTACAGGAGTCCTGCCTTGGTCATCAGATCGGTGACCTTTGTGGAGTTCAGCTTGGCCGGGTCAACCGTGGGCGCCTGCAGGTCCTTGATCGGGACAAGCTTGTCATTGGCGTCCACCTGCGAGGCGATGGCGTACTCGAATGAGGTGCCGGTCTTCAGGACTTCCTGGCCCTTCTTACCGGTAATGAACTTCAGGAACGCCTGGGCATCGGCTGCCTTCTTGGACGACTTCAGGACACCGCCGCCGGAGACTGAAAGGAACGCGCCCGGATCCTGGTTCTTGAAGAAGTACGGCGTGACGTTCTTGGAGTTCTCGCCGGTCTTGGCCTGATCGCCGTAGTAGTAATAGTGGTAGATCAGTGCGGCGTCCACTTCGCCGGCGTTGACGGCCTTCATTGCCGTGCTGTTGCCCTTGTAGGCTTTGAAGTTTTCCTTCATGCCCTTGAGCCACTCTTCCGTAGCGGCTTCGCCCTTGAGCTCAAGCAGCGCTGCGACGATCGCCTGGAAGTCGGCTCCCGACGGCGAAGCGGCCCACTTGCCCTTCCACTCCGGCTTCGCCAAGTCCAGCATCGACTTGGGCAGCTTGTCTTCGCTGATCTTGTTCTTGTCGTAAACCAGGACCGTGGAGCGGGCTGCGATGCCGGTCCACTTGCCCGTGGAAGGCCGGAATTCAGCGGGGACCTGGTCCAGGGTCGCCTTGTCTACATCGGCAAACAGTCCGGCATTCTCAACCTGCGCCATCGCGGGTGAGTTCTCGGTGAGGAAAACGTCTGCCGGGGAGGCAGCACCTTCCTGGACGATCTGGTTGGAGAGTTCGGTATCCGAGCCCTGCCGCATGGTGACCTTGATGCCGGTTTCCTTGGTGAACGCGTCCACCCATTCCTTGGTGAGGCTCTCATGCTGCGCGTTGTAAACCGTGATGCCGTCGCCGGAGGCAGCCGCGTCTGACGACGGCGAACCGGAGGCCGCGGGAGTGCCGGCGTTGGAACCACAGGCGGTGAGGCCAAGGGCGGCAGAGGCGAGCAGGGCGATTCCCGCCAGCGCGTTTTTGGAGAGCTTCATGAGGGCTTCTTTCTGCGAACAAAGAACAGATTGCCAAGTTTGGGCTTGGGTCCGTGTGAGCGGGACGGGTTTGGGGAGCCCGCTGAGAAAAGCGTAGGTTAGGCAAACCTATGCTTCCAAAGCTACGAGGGTTTAAGTGATGAGGATCACAACAATTACGGAACTATTGCGTGCCGTAATTAGCGTGGACTAAGTTTCCAGCGCGGCCGCTGCCTCCAGCGTCATCCACGCCTGCAGTTGGGTGGAAAGCTCGACGGAGGTCCCCGCCGGATACGTTTCACTCGCCGGTCGCAAGGGGTTGGGGGAGAAGGTAAGGCCCGGAGATTTGGGATCACCACTGGACTCCCTGCGGCCATCCCAGAAGGCCTGGGCTGTGTTGAGAACGAGCACTTTAGCGATGTCACGGGCGGAATCCTGAAGCCGTTGATCCCTGGCAGCGAGCGCCAGGTACCGGATCAGGATGCCGGTAAAGAGACCTCCATCCCCGGTTCCATCGCCATGGATTACCCGGGTGCCGGGAACCGTAAGTTCCCGGGCAACGGCTTCGATCAGACGGGCGGCGCCGTCCAGGTTCTCCTCGCCGCCCAGTTCCAGGAGTGCCCCAAGGATTGGCCCTTGGTTGTAGGTGTAGACCGCGTCCTCAAGGACGATCTCCCCATTCCGTATGCGAAGTCCATCAAGATAAAGGCCGGGGCCGGGGTGAAGGAGTTTGGCATTCAGCCAGTTCACCAGGGCTTGGGCCCGCTCACGGTGATCGGTTCGTGCGTAGTACAGGGCAACCGGGGCCGTTGCGGGCGTGTTCTTGAAGTCCCTCTTGGTGCTCCAGAATGTTCCGCCGCCCAAGTCATCCGTGGAAGCAGAATCGAATTGGAGCGTTAGCTTCCGGCGAATATAGGCATTTCGGCGGCGTCCGGGCTTTCGCGTCTCCTCGGCCAGCTCTTCCAGTCGGAGGGTGGACAGTGCCAGCCAGGCCATGTCGTCGTAGTAATCGTTGACGAACCTGAAGAAGTTCCGGAGGCGGATGGTGGTGACCAGCCGGGAAGCGAGCCGTCCCGCGCTCGGGCGGGAGTCGCCGTCGAACCTTCTCTTGGTGGCCAGTTCCCGGCGGCCTGTATCCACCAGGCAGTCGACGTAGTGCGCCTGCCACCAGTAATGCCATGGACCGAGAAGGCTGCAGATGCCGCGGGAGGGGATGCTGACGGCGCCGATGTGGGTGCCTGGGAGGAAAAGCAGCCGTCGGCCGAAGAGTCGCGTGACGGAACGGGCGGCCTCGTCTGCGCGAATCGCCCACACTGCTGCCTCCGTTGTGGGTGGTTGCTGGCCGGCGGGGTTGCTTTCGGTGGGCATTGAACCAGCCTATCGGGCGGCCCGAGGTGCGCTGGCTCACAATTCCAGTTAACATGCATTAACGGATTTGAGCCTGCATCAAGGAGGATGGATGGACATCAAGGGCACGGTCGCGCTGGTAACTGGCGGGGCATCAGGCTTGGGCGCGGCAACCGCCAAACGCTTGTTCGACGGCGGGGCGTCGGTGGTGCTGGTGGACCTGCCAAATTCTGCCGGTGAGGATTACGCGGCGGAGTTGAACGCTGCTGGTTCTGCCAACGCGACTGGTTCTACCCGCGGAGGCTCGGAACCCAAGGCCGTCTTTGCCCCCGCGGACGTAACCAACGAAGCCCAGGTGCAGGCCGCCGTCGATGCCGCGGCTTCACTGGGAACCCTGCGAATAGTTGTTAACTGCGCCGGCATCGCTACGCCGGGCAAGGTCCTGGGCCGCGACGGGGTTCTGCCCCTTGAAGCCTTCAACAAGGTCATCCAGATCAACCTCGTCGGAACCTTCAACGTCATCCGCCTGGCAGCAGCAGCAATGGTGGAAAGCGAGCCGGTTTCCACGGAACTGGGCGGACCGGAGCGCGGAGTCATCATCAACACGGCGTCCGTAGCGGCTTTCGAAGGGCAGATCGGCCAGCCCGCGTATGCCGCATCCAAAGGTGCTGTTGCGGCGATGACACTGCCCCTTGCCCGCGAGTTCGCCCGCTCCCTGATCCGCGTTGCCACCATTGCGCCCGGGATCTTTGAAACCCCCATGATGGCTGGGTTGCCGCCGGCTGCCCAGGAATCCCTTGGCCAGCAGGTTCCCCACCCCGCCCGTCTAGGGCGCGCCGCCGAATACGCCAATCTAGCGGCACACATCGTCGAAAATGCCATGCTGAACGGCGAGACAATCAGGCTGGACGGCGCCATCCGTATGGGCCTGAAATGATGGGCGACTACAGCGGCGGGCCAGTACCCGCCGGCATGGTGGGTAAGGTGCCGGCCTCAGCGGCCGACCTCCCCACGGCCGACTTCTTCGACTTCGAGTCTCTCCTCAGCGTCCAGGAACAGCGGAAACTCAACGAACTCCGCTCCTTCCTGGCCAGCGAGATCGCCCCCTACGCAGGGCAGTGGTGGGACAAAGCCGAGTTCCCCGAACACATCCTGCCCAAGCTCGCGGCCCTTCGCCTCAGTGCCCCGGCCCAGCGCGGTTACACACACCTGTTCGCCGGGCTGGTCATTGCCGAGATGACCCGCGTAGACACCTCCATCGCGACGTTCTTCATGGTCCACCACGATCTCTTCGTTGAGTCGCTCTACGACTTTGGCAGCGACGCCCAGCAGGACAGATACCTCGACGACGCCTCAAACCTCCGTACCACAGGGGCCTTCGCTCTCACCGAACCAGAGCATGGGTCCGATGTCGCCGGCGGTATGCAGACAACAGCCCGGTGTGTGGAAAGGGCAGCCTCCGACGGCGGTGACTACTGGGTGATTAACGGTGCTAAACGCTGGATCGGCAATGGGACGTTCTGCGACTACATGCTGGTGTGGGCCAAAGACGAAAGCGACGGCGCTGTGCGGGCTTTCATCGTGGACGCCTCGTTGCCGGGCATCACTCGGAGCCGGATCGAGAACAAGATTGCCCTGAGGACAGTCCAGAACGCCGACATCCTCTTCGAAGACGTGCACGTTGCAGAATCAGACCGTTTCGGCGGTATCAGCAGTTTTGCCGATACCAACCATCTGCTGCGCGGCTCGCGGATCATGGTTGCCTGGCAGGCGGTAGGCCAACAGCTGGCAGCCTTCGACGTCGCGCGCCAGTATGCGGTGGAACGACTGCAGTTCGGTAAACCCCTTGCCAGGTTCCAGTTGATCCAGCAGCATCTGGTGGACATGCTCGGCAACGCCGTGGCCAGCATGGGGATGATGGTGCGGATAGCCCAACTCCAAGAGGGCATTTCCCGCGACGCGCAAGGTGCCCTGCACGGCGGTGCCGATATGGCACAAGTGGCTCTCGCAAAGGCCTACTGCAGTGCACGGATGCGTGAAAGCGTGGCCTTGGGCCGCTCCATCCTGGGCGGAAACGGCATCGTCACCGACTACAAAATCGCCAAGATTTTTGCCGACGCCGAGGCCATCTTCACGTACGAGGGCTCCTACGAGATCAACTCATTGATCGTGGGCCGGGCAGTAACGGGGGTCTCTGCCATCGTATAGTCAGGCGCTTTACTCCTGAGGGATCTTTTCGCCAGCCTCAACGCGGACATCAATGGAATTTCCGCGGACCGGCATCGGGCAGGTGCCATAGGGGGTAAAAGCGCTCGGGTAGTTGATGGCGCGGTTGAAATCGATCACCACGGATCCGTCCGGGCGTGGGCGGGGGATAAAAACCTTCCTCCACTCATCCGTGGTGTCGCCGTTGGTCTCATCATGGAAGGTCACGTTCAAGGCGCCGAGCTTCTCTTCCTCAGCATGGAGGCGGACTTCATGGGCAACGCCAGGAACCCGGAACACCACCTCCCCGACCGAACGATGAACGCCGTCCACCAAAGGGTTGGCCGTTCCGATAGGTACATCCACGGGCTGGTCATAGGGTTCGAACCGACCCTGAATCACCCAGTCCGGGTTGTAATCGTAGGTGGGAACCCCAGCGAAGTCCGTAAAAACGGGCGAGCCCGCGTCCCTGGTCCGGATGGCATACTTGTCCGCCCGCATCGCAAGCTCCACCACCACCTGCTTCCCGTCGGCACCGCCGTACTGCACCCACATGAGGGACTCTTCATCCTGCAGGGTCGCCGTCACTGTGCCATCAACGCTCTCACCGGTCTCAACGAGGGTCAGGCCGTCCGCAGTGGTGGCCGTGAGGGTTGCAGTCGTGCCATCCGTTGACCACAGTCCCGGGGCAAACTCGACTTCTGCAGGCTCCGACTCGAGCCACTGAAACGACGTCAGCGTCAGCCAGCCGTGATTCGAGGCCAGTGCTGCATTTCGTGACGCTCGGAACCGCTCCCAACGGGCAAGCTGGGCGTCTGTTGCAGTGGTGGGCGAGCTCATGGTTCTCCTCGGCAGGTGTGAGCCGCGGTTGGCGGCTTTGCAATCTCCTCAACTATGCGCCGCACCGGCGCATTCCCGAAAGCGCGCAACCCCGAGCGTGCAACCTCAAGTGTGAATCCCGAAGAGTGCAACGATGGGCCGCGCATCGTGTGCACGGCCCATCGTTCGCTTGGAGATCCATTCGCGGTCGAGCCTGTGAGTCCTTGCGGTCTTGTCTTGCGTTCTTGCGTGGCTATCGGGATGTCGATGCCATCGGACTCGGCCTCTTGTTGTTTAGTGCTGACGACGACCAGATCGCCGGACACCCAGGAAACCGAGCAACGATCCCAACGCCAAGAGTGCAGCGGCTGCGAAGACGAACACCGGGCTTTGAGCGCCCGTGGTAGCAAGTCGCGCTGGTCCCGGAACCTCTGCGGGCTGAGTCGGCTGGTCCGTGGCTACAAGTACCGGGCTTGTGGTGCTGGTGCTCGGGCTAGGCGTGGGTGTTGTGGTGCTGGGGCTCGGGCTAGGCGTGGGTGTTCCGGTGCTGGCGCTCGGCGTCGGAGTGGGTGTTGCCGTCGGTGTGGGTGTTCCAGTGCTGGGGCTCGGCGTCGGTGTGGGTGTTGCCGTGGGGCTTGCCGTTCCGTCGCCTGTTCCGTCAGCACGTGTTCGCCGCGTTTCGGCACCGACAGGGGTTTCTTCACCCGCAATATTTACGGTTCCGCTGTTGGTGTAGACGTCCAGCTTCCTGTCCGTCACTTTGGTGACGACGAACAGCTCTACCCGTTCCCCCCTGGGCAGGTCCGCCCATCGCACTGTTGCTTCCTGGGGAGTGCACTCGACAGTTGCGGGGTATCGCTCGTTGTCCATTGGCTCGGTGATGTTTCCGGAGCTGCTGATAACGCTGCCGACGCGCGGAGTGATGTGGTCGCAATCGATTTCCATGCCAGCGGCGGGCGTGTCCGTCACAACGACGTCGTTTGATTCTGAGGGCATTGGAGGCATGTAAAAGATGGATTCAAGTTCAGTTTGCGGAGCGTCGGCCCACCACATGGACTTGCCCGCCGAAGTAGGGGCAGCGGGATCGCAGTCCTGGGTGCATGGACCGTCGACATGGACAGGCACGCGTACCACTGTTGACCCCACGGTGAAGTTCAGTTCGGTCGTTTCGCCGGTGCCTGGCTGCACGGCATATTGCGTGCTGAAATTACACGTCCCACCCACGTTGTTGGGATAGTCCGCCACGAAGTCGGTCAAGGTGAAGACCACTTGTCCGGCATCGTTGGCTGCCGCTTTGGCGACCGTTACGCCGTCGGCGTTGTCTAGATCAAATGACGCGGCACCAAACCAGCGAAGTTCCGGCGGCAGCTGCAGGTTGAAGGTATCGCCGGGCTGCGAGTTGTCAGGAACGGACCACTGACAGGTCAGGTCTACTTGGTCCCATTGGTTTGTAACCACTGAATCCGTGCTGATGGTGACCGCCGCGCCCGGGATCACGGCAGCATTCGCTGGCCCTGCCGACCAGGCGAGTCCGAAGGCTGTCACCACAACAGCCAGTAGTGCGGCCACCAAGGAGGCGGACTTTAGATGGAGCTGATTCTTCATGTGTTGGATGGTCCTTCGAATGCGGAAGCGTGTCTCGTCGCATGGTGAGTGGCGGCTCGACGCTGTTCGTGACGGCACCAACAGGCTTCACTCACATTGCTTCGGGAATGTAATCCTGAGGCGCTGGTTCTGAAGGGGCATTTGCCAACGGGAAGAACTGCATGCGCGCGGGCCGGAGAGCTCCTTCACCCAGGCTTTCCATGGCAGTCCTGCACTCCATGAGCTGCCCAAGATTGCCTGCGGAGAGGGGCAACAGCACGTGGACAGCGGAGTTCTTGTACATGGCCGTAGCACCTGTCCCGTGCAGCTGCCGTTGAACAGTTTCGCCGAGCCGCGCCAGAAGGGTCCAGCGATGGCCGCGGCTCTCAAGGGGTTGGGGCAGTGACAGGATCGCAAGAGCGTACGGGTGGGAACATGCCGTTCCAAAAATGGAGAGTTCGTGGATACGCCGCTGGAAATGGGCTTGCGTGGCCAGCCCCGTCTGAACGTCCGTGCACGAAATCGGCGGTGCGGATTCGGCGGCCTCTGCCCATCCTTCAGCCAGGGATTGGAGGGCTTCGATGTCCATGTTCCGGTCTGCTGCAAGGAAGAGGGCGCGGAAGTCCGTCATGGTTTCACTGATTCCAACGCCCTTCCGGGCTCGCGCCGCGCCCAAGGACCTTGCTGTAGGAGGTGGAACACTGGCCCGGGTGGCCAGCGACGTCACCACCGTCCGGACCTCGGGCAGGAACCAGTCCGCAGGGAACCGCCAGCCATGCTGATAGCTGGTTGTCTGCCATCTGCGCATCAACAGGTGTCGGGAAAATGTGCATTCAGCGAATGATTTTGTCCGGAACGATGTCATATCCGAATAGTGCGTCCGAATAAGGATTCATGACGAAAAGCGGGATAAGGATCTCTTTGGTAAAGAGTCTATACAAATTCGCGTCATGACCTGAGCTTGGTGCCCACTGGGTATATATGGGCACGATTTTTTACGTTGTGGGGGTGCCTTAAATGGCATCCGGGACAGGTACTGACAACGCTTCCAGCGCAGGAGTTGAGAGCGACGGTCATCTTATCGGGTTAGTGCGTGGCGGTGACATGTCCGCATTCGACGAACTGTATGAACGTCATGTGTCTGTCGCGTCCACAGTGGCCCGGCGAAACGTGGACAATCCAAGCGACGCCGAGGATGTTGTGGCCGAGGCTTTCCAAGCCGTATTGCAGAGCCTGGTTGCGGGACGGGGGCCGGACAACTTCTTCAGGGCGTACCTGCTGTCCACTGTCACCCGCCTGTCACATCATCGGAACCGGAAAGCCGGGCGGTCGGTGCCCAGCAGTGACGACGCCATTCTGGACCGTACGTTGCCGGATCCGGACGCCGTAGTCAAAGCCTTCGAATCGCATACGGTGGCAAAGGCATTTCGTGCCCTTCCCGAACGGTGGCAGGCCGTGCTGTGGTATCTGGACGTGGAAAGAATGAAGCCAGCGGCGGTGGCACCACTCCTGGGTTTGTCAGCGAATGCCGTGTCAGCGCTGGCGCTCCGGGCACGGGAAGGCCTGAGGCGGCAATACCTGCAGGCCCACGTGGCGGAAGAACTGGACAGTGACTGCGCGGGATTCGCATCAAAACTCGGTACATTCATTCGAGGAGGACTTTCAAGGATTGCTGAACGCAAGATGCGTCAACACCTTAGTGGTTGCTCGAAATGCACCGGCGCCCTCTCGGAACTAAAGGACGTTCAGGGAACCATGCGGGCTGTGCTTATCCCGCTGGTAACTGGCGTACCTCTCGCCACCTTGGCAGCCAAGGGTGCCGGACTGGGTTTCCTGGGAGGACTGGTCCCCATCAAGGCTGCGATAGTGGTGCCGGCTATTGGGCAACCAGCTGTAATGG
Organism: Paenarthrobacter sp. YIM B13468; assembly: GCF_042788025.1. Classification (NCBI taxonomy): domain Bacteria; kingdom Bacillati; phylum Actinomycetota; class Actinomycetes; order Micrococcales; family Micrococcaceae; genus Paenarthrobacter; species Paenarthrobacter sp. YIM B13468. The sequence continues at coordinate 42,311 of NZ_JBHZPI010000010.1, forward strand.
CCATGGTAGCCGTGGCCGGATTGGGACTGGCTCTAGGCGCGGTTGGAATCGTTGGTCGCTTGACGCCGGATGTCCCCATGGAGCAGTTGGCCATTGAGGCAAGTTCCTCCCGTCAGGAGTCATTCGTAGGGGCCCAGGCCCCACCTCCCACGGCGACCCCGATGCCCAGCTTGCCATCGCCTGTGTCACCAGCCGCGGTAGAGCCAGCGCCGCCACATACCGGCCCCGAGGAGTCAAACGCTGGGCCCGAGGAGTCAAACGCTGGGGCCGACCCCCTGGTCGCTGCCCCGGTACCTTCTGGCGTTGAATCCCGGCCGGCTCCTCAACAGTCTGTTCCCTCGCCGGACCCGGCCTCGCCAGCGGCAACAGCCCTTCCCGCGTCACTTGTAGCGGTGACAGCGTCGGTGCGGATACCCAAGGACCGTGGTGCGGGCATGACGGCCATGGAGGTGGATTTTGGGATCGGCGGCTCACAGCCCCTGGGACCGGCCAAAGCCGTGTTCTCAGTGGAGATGGATGCACGGATCCAGGAGAGTTCGCTGCTTGCCCCGGAAGGGTGGTCCTGCTCCATGGAGGGGCGGACGGCCGTCACTTGCATTACAGCTTCGGCCCGGCGGAACGACCTCCATTTTCAGGTGTCCGCCCAGTCCAAGCGTAAAAAGGGCGCCGGTGTCCTGACATATTCCTTGAGTGGGAGCGGTCTTGCAGCGGGCGAATTTGTGCACAAGTACTGACCACGAATCATTGCCAGATACAGCGTCACGAACCTATTGCGTCGGCCACTAACTCAGAGGCGGTGCCCTGAGAAGGCAGCCGCCCTTTTATCTGTGCAATTTAGGGGAAATATGAAAGCAACGTTGTTGGCCGTTGCAGGCTTGCTGGGCGCGTTGGCGGCGGTTTGGGCTTTGGTCCCGATCGGTCAAAAATGGTTCGTCCGCAGGTTCAGCTCGCCGCATGGCCTCCGATGGGCCATGGCAAGTTTGGGCGCCCTGTTGCTGCTGTCACTGGTGGGATGCGCAATGGAGCCGGCGCACCGCCCGTGGCTTGAGGTTGTAGTCCTGCTCACAGGAGCGGGGTTGATTGTGGGCTTTCTTGTCGCGCCCGCCTTCAGGATTCACCACGGTGTGGCCTTGCAACCCCGAAGGGTGCTGGCCATAGGAGCCCACCCTGACGATCTGGAATTGGCCTGCGGTGCAACCCTCGCCAAATTGGCCGATGCCGGGCATGAAGTCCGAACCATGGTGATGAGCTCAGGCGGAAAGGGAGGCGACAGCGCCATCCGTGTGACCGAAGCCGCGTCAGGCTCGGATTTCATGGGTGCCTCCAAGGTGCATGTCCACGACTTTACGGACACCAGCCTCGCGGAACATGGGGATGAAATGGTCCAGGCGATTGAGGCTGTGATGGGCGATTTCCGCCCCGACGTTGTGATTACCCATTCCCGTAACGATTATCACCAGGACCATCAGGCCGTACACAGTGCGACCATGCGGGCAGCCCGCCAGCACTCCTCCATCCTGTGCTTCGAGAGTCCCTCATCTACACGGCAGTTCGATCCCAGCGTCTTCGTGGATATCGCGGGGTATGTGGACGTAAAGATTCACGCCGTTGCCATGCACCGGAACCAAAAGGGCAAGCCTTACATGAGTGCAGAAAGAGTACGCAGCCTCGCAGCGTTCAGGGGCTCGCAAGTGAAGACCACGTATGCAGAGGGTTTCGAACCTGTTCGACTGCTTGGCTCGGCCGTAGGGGAGTTCTGATGGTTCGGGTACTCGTAACAGGCGTTGGAGGACCAGCTGGCTCCTCCTTGGCGCGCCAGCTAAGAGAACTGGGGCATTGGGTCCTGGGCGTTGATATGCAAGCGGTCAACGGTTCCCAGGCTCACATGGTCTCCTTGGTATCGGCCTCCAGTTCTCCCGACTATCTGTGGGAACTGCGGGGACTTGTGGGCGCCCATGGCATCGATCTTGTGGTGCCCACCGTCAGCGATGAACTCGTCCTGGTTTCCGAAGCCCGGCAAGGCTTCGCCCCTAATGTCGAGGTCCTTATTGCCGACCCCGCACCCGTTCGAATCGCGAATGACAAATTCCTCACCATGACGTGCCTCGCCAATGCAGGCGTCGCTGTCCCCGATTTCGGGTTGCCCGGCGATTTCGCCTCTGTCGATCAGGCGATGGCGCGGCTAGGGGGATCCCTAGTGGTCAAGCCACGCATTTCCCGCGGGGGACGCGGGGTTCAGGTACTGGAAAAGACAGCCGACGGCGGCCGGAACGCCGCCCACGTCTGGTCCTCCTTGGACGATTCCTGGATTGTGCAACGATTCGCGCCGGGAACGGAGTACGCGCCCGTGGTCCTCCACCATCGGCCTGATCCGGATCAGGACGATCTTGTGGTGGTGCTGGAGAAGACAGAACTCAAAGAGGGACGCGTGGGTAATGCCGTGTCTGTCAGGAGGGTCGAGGGCGCCGAGAGCGCCGATGTGGCCCAATTGGCCGATTCAGCCGTGACCGCGCTCGGGTTGATGGGACCCATCGACGTGGACGTGCGCCGCCTGCAGGACGGAAGTCCGGTGGTACTGGAGATCAACGCGAGGTTCGGTGCAAACAGTGCGTTCGCCCCCGAACTCCTGGAGAACGTCCTGGACCGATATGTCGCCGGTCGAATCACCGGAAGGCCTGCGTGACACCTCTTGATGCTGCCCTGGCGTTTGTCCAGGTTGGGGGCGTGCTGATTCTCAGTTTCGGAGTGGTCAAGATCGTCTACGTTCCACTGGCCTTGTATTTCAACCGGCTTTACCGTTCCAACTCTGCCAAGCATCGCTATTCCGTCATCACTGACCGGCCCCTGGTCTCTGTGATCGTGCCCGGCTATAACGAGGCCGTGGTGATCACCAGTTGCGTCGAGTCGATACTTGCCAGCCGCTATTTACGCTTGGAAGTGATTCTGGTGGACGACGGTTCCACTGATTCCACCGCCAGCATCATGGCAGGACTTGCAGATCAGTATGATCGGGTCCGATTTCTCTCCCAAGCGAATGCAGGGAAAGGCGCTGCGCTCAACTATGGCATCGCCGAGGCCAATGGAGACATCCTGATGTTTGTCGACGCCGATGGGATATTTGCCCCCGACACCCTGATGCGCATGCTCGAGGGTTTTGATCACGCCAAGGTGGGAGCGGTATGCGGCGACGACCGGCCGGTTAACCTGAATCGCGTTCAAACGATGATGCTTGCCGTCCTAAGCCACGTCGGGACAGGCCTGGTCCGTAGGGCCTTGTCCTTGTTGCATTGCCTGCCAATCGTCTCCGGGAATATAGGTGCCTTCCGCCGTGACGTAGTCCAACTGGTCGGCGGTTTTCACGAGGACACGCTCGGTGAGGATCTTGAGCTCACTTGGCGTGTCTATAAGGCCGGCTACCGGGTGAGGTTCCAGCCCTCAGCCCTGGTCTATGCCGAGTCGCCGTCAACGATGGGCGGATTGTGGCGGCAGCGCGTTCGGTGGTCGCGGGGCCTGCTCCAGACGCTCCGGATGCATATCGGGATGCTTGGGCGGCGGCGTTACGGGCTGTTTGGCATGTTTCTTTTGTTCAACGCCATCACCATGGTGGTGATCCCTATGCTGCAACTTGCCATTTTGGCGGTGCTGCCTTTCCTCTACCTTGCCGGTTCAGGTCCCGTACCCGCTGAAGTCCTCGCCATTCTTGGCTGGTTGGGACTGTTTGTGTCCTTGGCTCTGATTGTGTTCTCCATTGGCCTGAACCGTTCATGGAAGGACCTTCGCTTTCTATGGACGCTGCCCCTATGGCCCCTGTATTCGGTATTCGTTGGCCTGGCTTTAGCCAGCGCAATCATCAAGGAGATCCGCGGCACCCCTGCCGTCTGGAACAAGCTCCAACGGACGGGCGTCATTTCCGTAACTGCCACAGAGGCCGGCCCCCGCTACGAGGCAGGGGTATGAAGGCTCTTGGATCCACGATGCTGGTTGCCAGGCTAAGTGCTGCCCTGGTGGGCTCCGTTCTCCTTGGCGTTGCGTTGACGGGTGTCGCTGCATGCGCAGAAGAACCGGAGCATCGTCCTACGGACCGCATGGTGAATCTTGGCTTTGAGGACGTCATCAACGAGGACCCGTCGCACCTTGTGGATTTGGCGGAACGATTGGAAGCTGTGGACGCCACCGCCGTATCGATCTCCGTGGGACGCACAGACTGGACGGCCTTTCCCTGGTCCGGCCAAACCGACGCGATCTCTTATGAGGTTTCCCGCACAGGCAGGGACTTCGTGGGGGAGGCGATCTCAGCATTGGCGAAAAATGGCAAGGAACGTGATGTGATCCTCACGATCGATGTCCTGTTGGACCGTGCACTGAGTGAGGACCCCTCCCTGGCGGGTCGGAATATCGCTGGTGAGCCATCCAAAGCCTTCGCCAGTGTGTCGTCCCTGCGGCACGGCAAGGCCGGTGCCCGACTGGCTTCCTTGGCTGGTGCCGTCGCGAAGAAGTACCGGCCCACGGCGGTGAATCTCACGGAATTGATGTTCGATGATTTCACCTTTGGCAGTGAAGACTTCGATGACTTCAAAGCCACCACCGGAGAAGATGACTGGCCCAGAAACCGCGAAGGCGGGATCGACCAATCGGATGCCCGGATCAGCACGTGGCGGAGCGAAGCCATGGCTGACATCGTGCGCAGGGTGGGAGCCGCCGTCGAACCCTATGGTGTCCGGCTGGAGATGGATGTGCGCTCGCCGCGGGATTCACCGTCGGCGGACCGCGCCGACAGCGGCCATGACTACGACCTCTTGCTCAAGCAGCTCGATCGGCTCCACGTTTGGGAGTACGTAGGAATTAACGCCGAGCGCTCGCCGCAGACGAAGGATCTCGCAAAAGCCCTGACCCGCCGCGCGGGCTCCCGCATGTCATTGTCTGTCGGGCTCTGGTCCGATGACGGCACGATCTCCCCGGAAAGGTTCGAAACCGCTTTGCGCGAGGCTGCCCGGGGCGGGGCCACATCCGTGTCCGTGACACCCGCAAGCCTCATGACCGCCGGTCATTGGGAGGTCTTGCGGAACGCTTGGGCCCGGTAATTACGGTCTGTCCGGTGCCCATCCCGAGGCGTACCCTGAGCGCATGGGCATGGAATCCGTGATGGCGGCAGTAGTAAGCCTTGCACTGATTGTGGGGTCGGTTTGGGCTGGCACACGGCTGGTGCAGAAGGGCGTTTCCGCGAAGGGGGCAACGGGCACGCTCGGGAGTGTCCTTTCCATGATCGAGCCGTCCACTGGTGCGCCGACCAAAATTGAGGCCGCGGCAGCCCGCGAGGAGATGCGGCAGCGAAGGCACGAGAAATTGGTAGCCGGCCCGGGCACCGCAGAGGTCAGTCTGTTCGCCGGGAAGGTGGTCCTGCCGCCGTCGGCCGACATGATAGCCAAGCAGCAGTCCGGGGACGCCAAAATCTGAGACGTATTCCCGCAGTAGAGTCCTGTGCGGGTAAGATCCCGTAGGAAACATTAGTAACCCGGCTCACAGTATCCAGCGCAGTGTACGAGCCAAACCAGATCCCGAAGGTAAGTATCCATGGTTCACACTGCCCATCAAGACACCGATCTCGCAGCAGAACTGCGGGCCGACGTGCGCCGCGTTTCCACCCTGTTGGGTGAGTCCCTGGTGCGACAACACGGCCCGGAATTGCTGCAGCTCGTGGAGCAGGTCCGCCTGCTGACGAAGGAATCCAAAGAAGCCGCACGGGGCGGGGCGGACGCGACCGGTCCATGGAGCGCGCACGACGTCGTAGCCCAGGTCCGCGAGTTGCTCGCCTCCCTGCCACTGGACCAGGCGACGGATCTGGTTCGCGCCTTCGCGTTCTATTTCCACCTCAGCAATGCGGCCGAGCAGGTCCACCGGGTCCGCGGGCTTAGGACCCGGCAGGAGAAGGACGGCTGGCTTGCGAAGGCCGTTACGGAAATTGCCGGCCAGGCTGGCCCGCAGGTCCTTCAGGACGTTGTGAACGAGCTCGATGTGCGGCCCATTTTCACGGCACATCCCACAGAGGCCTCGCGACGCTCAGTGCTGGACAAGGTCCGCAAGCTCTCTGACGTCTTGGCCCAGCCCACGGAAGAGGGAACCTCTGCCCGACGCCGCCAGGATCGCCAACTCTCGGAAATCATCGACCAAATGTGGCAGACCGATGAGCTTCGCCAGGTCCGGCCAACGCCCGTGGATGAAGCGCGGAACGCGATCTATTACCTGAACAGCATCCTCACCGATGCCATGCCGGAGATGCTGACTGACCTCTCTGAACTCCTTGCCGAGCACGGCGTGGTCCTGCCGGCCGCCAGCGCGCCGCTGCGTTTCGGTTCCTGGATCGGTGGCGACCGCGATGGAAACCCCAACGTTACCGCGGCAGTTACACGCGAAATCCTGCAGTTGCAGAACCAGAACGCGGTTCGGATCAGTATCGCGTTGATCGACGAGCTGATCTCGGTCCTGTCCAACTCCACCGCGTTGTTCGGGGCTGACCAAGAGTTGCTGGATTCGATCGACGTGGACCTCAAGAACCTCCCCGGTCTGGACAAACGCATCCTGGAGCTGAATGCCCAGGAGCCTTATCGACTCAAGCTCACGTGTATCAAGGCCAAGCTCATCAATACGGGCCGCCGCGTTTCCGCCTCGACCTATCATGAGCCCGGGCGGGACTACTCCACCACAAGTGAGCTGTTGGCCGAGTTCGGCCTGCTCGAAGCCTCGCTCCGGAACCACGCTGCGGGTCTTGTTGCCGACGGCGCCTTGGCCCGTGTTCGCCGTGCGATCGCAGCCTTCGGCCTTCACCTGGCAACCCTGGACATCCGTGAGCATGCCGATTACCACCACGATGCCGTCGGACAGCTCGTGGACCGTCTTGGTAGCGAGAAGCCATACGCCTCGTTGACCCGTGAGGAACGTTTCGAATTCCTTGGAGCCGAGCTGGCCTCACGCCGTCCACTCTCCGGCCACCCGATCAAGCTCGACGGCGCCGCGGATGGCACCTACGACGTCTTCCGGAGCATCCGCCAGGCCCTGCACACTTACGGTCCGGACGTTGTGGAAACATACATCATTTCCATGACCCGGGGCGCCGATGACGTCCTGGCCGCCGCTGTGCTGGCACGCGAGGCCGGTTTGATTGACCTCTTCGGGGAAAAGGCGCACGCCAAGATCGGCTTTGCACCGCTGCTGGAAACCGTGGAGGAGCTCCGCGCGTCCGCTGAGATTGTGGATCAGTTGCTCTCTGACCCGTCCTACCGTGAACTGGTCCGTCTCCGCGGCGACGTCCAGGAAATTATGCTCGGGTACTCCGATTCCAACAAGGAATCCGGTGTGATGACCAGCCAGTGGGAGATCCACAAGACCCAGCGGAAGCTGCGCGATGTGGCTGCCAAGCACGGCGTGAGGGTCCGCCTGTTCCATGGCCGTGGTGGTTCCGTAGGCCGTGGTGGTGGTCCGACGTATGACGCCATCATGGCCCAGCCCAATGGTGTGCTCGAGGGCGAAATTAAGTTCACCGAGCAGGGCGAGGTCATCTCGGACAAGTACTCACTTCCCGAGCTTGCCCGCGAGAACCTTGAGCTGTCCTTGGCAGCCGTCATGCAGGGCTCTGCCTTGCACCGGACTCCGCGAACCTCCGAAGACGAGCGCGAGCGCTACGCGAACGTTATGGAAACCATTTCCGATGCTGCCTTTGCACGCTACCGGGCATTGATCGACGACGCAGATCTTCCGGCCTATTTCCTGGCGTCCACGCCCGTGGAGCAGCTGGGTTCCTTGAACATTGGGTCACGACCCTCCAAGCGTCCCGATTCCGGGGCTGGCCTGGGTGGGCTTCGCGCCATCCCGTGGGTGTTCGGTTGGACGCAGTCGCGCCAGATCGTTCCCGGCTGGTTTGGTGTGGGCTCAGGCCTGAAGGCGGCACGGGAAGCCGGTGACGCCGAGCAGCTTATGGAAATGATGGATCGTTGGCATTTCTTCCGGTCGGTAATCTCCAACGTCGAAATGACGTTGGCCAAGACCGACATGGAAATCGCGGGACACTACGTTTCTTCCTTGGTTCCTGAGGAACTGCACCGCTTGTTCCACATGATCCGGGACGAGTACGAGCTCACGGTTGCTGAAATCGAGCGACTGACCGGGGAGATTGAACTCCTTGACGCCCAGCCCACCCTGAAGCGATCGCTGGAAATCCGTGATCAGTATCTGGACCCGATCAGTTACTTGCAAGTGGAGCTGCTTCGCCGTGTGCGCGAGGAATCGGTGTCCGGCGCAGAGATTGATGAACGGCTTCAGCGCGCCATGCTGATAACCGTCAACGGTGTTGCGGCCGGCCTTCGGAACACAGGCTAGACGCTCTCGCACATCCTCTTGGTTTTTCCCGAACGCTCTCTCACCCCTCGAAATGTCGATCGGGGTGGGGGAGCGTTCCGGCTTAAAGCACCTGCGCCTGAGCGTTAGGGTTGTTGGATGCCGTCGTTCCAGACCAAGTTGAAGATCACTGGCCTCAAGCCTGGCAACCCTCCCGAGTCGGTCATGGCGGCGGCCATCGAAGCTTTGGAAACCCGCCATCATGTCGAATCGAACCAGCTCGATATCGTGGGAGGGGTCCCGCAGCTCAGCCTCCGCTTCATGGTGGATGCCCGCGATTACACGGGTGAGAACGACGAAGCCCGGACCTCGGCTGCCATGATGCGCGACGCCGTCGAACGCGTTGCGCTGACCGGGAGCCTTTACGTGCTGCGCCGCAGCCGCGGACGCTGGGCGCCGATATAGGCAGACGCTATTCCGGTTGGGGTACGTCGCCGTCGAACGGTTCATCAACAGGGGAGCGGTTCCCGCGCCGCCGCGTGACGATCAGCCCCACCACTACGCCGATGACCAGGCCGACGCCCACTCCGATCAGTGAGCTGGCCCAGAACGGGAGTTTGGTTGTAGAGCCCGTAAAGTAGCCCAGGCCTACTTGCCACACGGCCCAAAGCACTGCGCCCAGTCCGGCGCAGAGGCTGAAACCGCGGACAGAGACGTTGGCGATTCCGGCCGCGGACGAGGTTGCGAGCCTGCCGCCAGGAACGAACCGGGCACCGATGATAGCCCCATAAGTGGAGGATCGGCCTGCCTTGGCGATGGCCTCGTGGATTCCACGGTGGACTTTCCGGCCCCACGCCCAGCGGTCCAGTACATGGCTCACCCGCCGCTTGAACACCAAGTAGACTGCCATGTCTCCGAGCCAGGACGCGAAAGCTGCGAGCAGCAGGATGAGCCAGAAATTGGCGTGTCCGTCCGCTGCCAGAGCTCCGCCGGTGATGACCACCATTTCGGACGGGATCGGCGGGAAGATGGCATCGCCCAGCACCATGGGAACGATCCACAAGTAAATTGCGGATCCCCACGTGTCGGGGGCGATGAAGTCCATTCGCACAAGGTACCGCACTTGCCGGTCTCGCCGCTCGGCGGGAGACTGGCGCAATGCAGATCGAAATCATGCACGCGGACATCACCACGCGCGACGTCGACGCGATCGTCAACGCGGCCAACTCGTCATTGCTCGGTGGAGGAGGAGTGGACGGCGCCATCCACAGGGCCGCCGGGCCCGAACTGCTTGAGGCCTGCCGCGAGGTTCGTCGCACCAAAGTGCCTGACGGTCTAGCTGTTGGCGCCGCCGTCGTGACTCCCGGATTTAGGCTCCCGGCGCGCTGGGTCATTCATACCGTGGGTCCCAACCGGCACGCTGGCCAAACCGATCCTGCCCTGCTCGCCTCTTGCTTCCGGGAAAGCCTGGATGCGGCTGTGGAGGTGGGTGCACGGTCCGTCGCTTTTCCCGCGATCAGCGCCGGAATCTATGGTTGGGATGCCCGAGAGGTCGCGGAAGTAGCGTTCGAAGCCGTGAGGTTGTTTTCATCTGGAACTGCAGATGATGCCGCGACCGCCAGCGCCCTTGAGTTGGTGGAGTTCGTGCTGTTTTCGGAGGATACGACGGCGGTCTTCCGGTCTGTGTTTCAGTCCTGACCGGCCGCCGGGCTGCTCGTCGTTCAGGCCGGTTCGGGACGGCCCATAGGTGCATCGCCCGCCGGTTGCACCGCGCCCTTATGGCGCAGGAACCTGCCTGCTTTGAAGTACCAGCATGGCTACGCCACCCACGAGGCCGACCCGGCAACGAAGCCAGCCCCCATGACCGCATATTTCAGCCATTCCGGGCCGGGTATCAGGTAGCCAAGGCCGGCCACGGGCAGCCCCACAAGCAGTGCACCCCCGATGAACCGTCCTAGTTGTGCCAGTTCCCGGGGGTATCGATCAACGCTGCGAAGTCTGTTGTTTGCCACCAAAAACCATGCGGCCTGGACGGTAATGGCAGCAACGGACACCACGGTAGATGGTGTGAAGTCCAAGACTTTGAACACCAGCAGTGCGGAACTTGCTGCGCCGGCAGCACAAGCGCCCACAGTGATCCATTTCAAGGGCCCATTCCAACGGGATTCGGGAAGCCGTTTGTGCACTTGGAGGATCACCGGAACCACAAGGATGTTGAATACAGCTCCGGTGGCGTCGTTGATGGTCCCAAACACGAAGGGGCCGCCCTTGGGCACTTCAATGGCAAACATGGCGCCAAGCGTAAGAACCCCTGCCACGCTTACCGCAGCGGCAGAGTAGGCGAAGACGGATGCAGTCTTATCGCCTGGGACCTCAACGAAACTATCCATCAGACGCTCCCGGATGCTGCCCAGCAGAATCATGGTAGACCCGGGCCCAACCTGAAGGAATAGGTTCTCCCTCCGGGGCGGGCTCAGCCGTGGGCTTCGCTGAGTTCCAGTTGGCTACGGTATTCCACGCGCTCCTTGGTGATGGGATCCACGAAGGTGATGCCGCGGGCCAGCAATTGAAGCGGCTTGCTGTAGTCGTCCGGGGCCTTGTCCAGGAGGTCCGGATAGAAGGCGTCGTTGACGATGCCCAGACCCAGCGATGCCATGTGGACCCGGAGCTGATGCGTTTTGCCGGTGTGCGGTTCAAGCCTGTACAGGGCACGGGGAGAAGTAGCCGTGCCATCGGTAGCGTCACCGGCGTCGAACGTCCTGACCCGTTCGATGCGCGTTTCCGCGTTCGGTTCGCCGTCGATAACTTCGGCGAGCAGATAGCTGCGGGACTTGGTCATACGGTTGCGGACCACTACGGGGAATTCGACGGCGGGATAGCCGTCCGCTGGCGCCGCGGCGGACACACACTCGTATTCCTTCTGGACCTGGCGTTTCTCAAAGAGAACCTGGTACCGGCCGCGGGTCTCGGGGTTGGTTGAGAGCAGCAAAATGCCGGCGGTCATGCGGTCGAGGCGGTGCATCGGAATGAGGTCAGGAAGATCGAGGAGGTTCCGCAGGCGGACCAAGGCGGACTCTTGGATGTACGTGCCGCCGGGCGTTGTGGGCAGGAAATGCGGTTTGTCCACCACGAGGATGTGTTCGTCCTGGTGCAGGATGTTGATTTCCACGGGCAGGCGGGTCTCCGGAGGGAGTGTCCGGTAGTACCAAATGAAGGTGTGGTCCTCGAGCTTGGTGCTCCTGTTCAGGCGCACTCCGCCTTCGCCAACGATTTCGCCGGCATCGAAGCGGTCCTCGATGCCCTGGGGATCAATGTGTCCCCAGCGATGCATCATGTAGTCCATCGCGGTGTCCCAAGGCCCCTCGTCCGGGAGGCGCAGGCGGGTCGCGTTCACGCCGTCGCGCACGGGAAGGGGGGATTGCATCACCGGACAATTCTACTGTGGCTCTCGTTGTGGGGCCTGCCCTGCGTGGCATTGGGCCCGAGGAGCACGCAAATCAGGCCCCGCAACGCAGCTGGAAACCGACGATAAAAAAGTTCTTGACAATAAAAATTGTCGGTAGGCATACTGGAAGCATGTTGGACATCGAAGTGATTGAGGACGCAGCCGCCGCAGAGGCTTCGCTGGATCCGATCCGCACGCGCATACTGCAGGAGCTCGCCGTTCCGGGGTCGGCCACTCAACTGGCCGCCAAGGTAGGGCTGCCCCGGCAAAAGGTCAACTATCACCTCAAGGCACTCGAGCGGCATGGCTTGGTGGAGCTTGTGGAAGAACGCCGCAAGGGCAATGTCACCGAACGCGTCCTTCAGGCGACGGCGGCCTCGTACCTGATCTCGCCCGTCGCCCTGGCTTCGGTGGCCCCGGATCCGCAACGCTTTGCCGACAGGTTCTCAGCTTTCTGGCTCCTGGCGCTCGCCTCCCGCACGGTCCAGGAAATGGGGAAGCTCATCTCCGGTGCTGCCGCCGCCAAGAAAAAGCTCGCAAGCTTCGCGATCGACGGCGAAATTACCTTCCGTTCAGCTGCGGAACGCGCCGCTTTCGCAGAAGAGCTGGGCGTAGCGGTGACGCGGCTCGTCGATAAGTATCACGACGGCGGTGCTGCCGCAGTGGCGAGCGGGGCACGCAAGCACCGGCTCGTCGTCGTACTTCACCCCGCACTCAAGACCCCGTCAACGGAAAAATCAGCAGAAAAGGAACAAGGCAATGACTGACAACCGGAAATTCGAAATTGTGGCGGACGCCGAACTGCCGGGCACTCCCGAGCGGGTGTGGCAGGCGGTCACCAAGGACACGGCGGCCTGGATGTTCCCCACGGATCAGTGGCCCGATGTGAAAACGGTGGAGGAATATCCCACCCATCTTGTGTCGCGGATGGAGGGTCCCAACGGTTGGTTCAACCAGTTGGAGCACGTCCTGGAGCCTGTGGAGGGTGGCCGGGCAAAGCTCCACTACGTCCACAGCGGGATCTTTGCCGACAACTGGGACGAACAGTACGACGGCGCCAGCAAGCACACGGAGTTTTACCTCCACACCCTGGGCCAGTACCTGCAGTATTTCGATGGGAAGCCCGTGGTCTTCACGGATATCCAGGCGCCTGCTTCATCGCAGACTCCCGACGGATTTGTGCAGCTGAAAAAGGCTTTGGGCGTGGATGGTCTTGCCGCCGGCACACCTTTTGAGGTGGACGTCGACGGCGTGGGCCGGCTGAGCGGGGAGGTGGACTTCTCGAATGAGAACTTCCTCGGGCTCAGGACATCGGACACCATGTACCGTTTCTTCGGCCGGAACGCCTTCGGTGCGCCGGTTGGCATGACCGTGCATGAGTTCGGTGGATCCGGAGACTCGGACCTCACTGCCAAGGCGTGGGGCGCGTTCTTGGAGAACGTTTATGCGTAGGGGTTTCCCGCCCAACTGACTGGCAGTAGTGGTTGTTCCCAGAGCTGGGAACAACCGCTACTGCCAGTCACTTTGCGTTTACGGGGCCCACGCGCGGGCAACTGCTTCGAGGGAGGCCTCGTAGATTCCCGCCCAATCCGTGCCGTGATTGTCCACTTGGGCCAGCTCCAGGCTGACGAGCCCGTGCACCTGCCCCCAGATGGCCATTGCGATGTCGGAGGGATCATCGGAACGGATCCTCCCGGCCGTTTGGGCGGCAACCACCGCCTCCACCAGGGGAAGCATGGACGCCGAGGCGACTTCCGGCGTCGGGCTGCAATCTACATAGGCGGCCAGTGCACCACCGAACATCAGCCGGTAAAGGGCCGGATGCTCCAAGGCCCACTCGCGGTATGCGCTGCCCAGGCCCCGGAGTCCGTCTTTTGCCGCAGCCTGCTGGGACTTCCCAAAGGAGCGAAAACCGTCGTCGACGGCGGCCGTCAGGAGTTGCGCTTTCCCGCCGAAGAGCGAGTAGATCGCAGAGGTGGACGTGTCTGCGGCTGCGGCAACATCGCGGAGAGTGACCCGCGCGGGACCTTCGCGGTCCACAAGTTCTGCGGTCACTGCCAGAAGCCGTTGCTGGACGTGCTGATCATGAAGGACGGGTCTTGCCATGCCTTCAAGTGTTTCATAACATCGTTTCATAACATCGTTACGAAACTGGGGATTCCCCGATTCCCCACCAAAAGGAGCGACATGGCACAGGAGATCTTTCCCGGACGTTTTACCGCGGACATCGGGCGTGAAACAGTGACTGTCTTCCTGATCGGGATGCGAGCCAACCGTTGGTGGAAGATGGGCAAAGTGGGTCGTGTGGCATCAGCCATGCCCATGATGATGCGACACCTCGCCGCCAACCCCGAGGCCGGGTTGCTTGGCAGCGAGCAATGGTTTGGGCGGACCACAATCCTGCTCAGTTACTGGGAAAGCCCAGAGCATCTGAGGCGCTTCGCAGCGGACCGTGATTCCCCACATCTGGGTCCGTGGCGGAAGTTCATGAAGGAGATTGCCGGCAGCGGTGATATTGGCGTGTGGCACGAGACGTACCAGGTTCCGGCGTCGGGCATTGAAGTGGTGTACAACGGGATGCCGCTTTTTGGCTTGGCGAAGGCCACCTCCCATGTCCCCGTCGGACCGGGCAGCAACACGGCCAAGCAGCGCATGGGTTCAGCTGCAGGGGCGGCTCCCAAAGGCGCCTAGGCGACCGCGACGGCGGGTGGCCGCTCGGCCTTGAGGGTCCGGCGGAGTTGGGGAGAAGCGTCGAGCTTGTCCTGGGCCGCTCGCAACGCACCCACGGCAAATTCCAGCTGCGCCGGCGGCAAGGTGTAAGGGACGCGCAGGTAATGCTCGAACGCGCCGCCCACTCCGAATCGCGGTCCCGCCGCCAGCCGAAGCCCGAAATCCGGCGCCAGCACGGTGAGGGCGGTGCTGCATGCCGTGGGCAGGCGGCACCAAGCGGTGAGCCCGCCGAGCGGCCTTTCCACTTCCCATTCCGGCAGATGTTCAGCAAGCAGCGCCAGCAGCGATTCCCGGTTGTGCCGCAACTCCTGCAGGCGGGCATCGAGCGGTTCTGCGAATGACCTCACCAGCCGCGCGGCAGCTAACTGCTCAACCACCGGACCGCCCAGGTCCATGGTGGTTCTCGTCGCCACGAACCTGGTGATCATGGCCTCCTCCGCCCGGATCCAGCCCGTCCTGAGCCCGGCCCAATGGGATTTGCTGAGCGACCCGATCGAAACAACGCTGGGACTGAAGGTTGACATAGGCGCCGACTGGACGCCGTCGAGGTTCAACCCGCGCAACGTCTCGTCCACCACAAGCACCGTCCCGGCAGAAGCAGCCGCCCGTGCCAACTGGCGGCGCTGAAGGTCTGACATGATGCGCCCGGTTGGGTTGTGGAAGTCCGGAACAACGTAGGCCATTGAGGGGTGCTGCTGGTTCATGGTGGAAACGAACGCGTCGATTTCCCAGCCAGAGGAAGCGTGCGGCGATAACGCCACAGGCAGCACTTTGCAGCCAGCCGCCCGGATAGCGTCCAGGGCGTTGGGATAGGTAGGGTGTTCCACCAGAACCCTGTCCTGCTTCCCGACGAGGGTATGGAGAACGATGTTCAGGGCATGCTGCGCGCCGGACGTCACCAGGATCTGGTCCGCCGTAGTGGGCACTCCTTCAGCAGAGTACTTCTGCGCGATCGCCTCACGCAGGGCCGGCACTCCAAGGGCGTCGTACCCGAAACCGGGCAGTAGCGCCGGCAATTCAGTGAGGGCGTCGGCGAACGCCCGGTGCACAACTTCTCCGGCGGCGGGAAGCGATGCGTAGGCAAGATCCTGGAGTCCCTCGGGGGCGGCAAGGCCCGGTACGCTCACCGGTGCGCTGCGGTGGGGAATGCTCGTCCTGCCCCGGCTGCCTTGGCCAGCGGTGAGAAAGCCTTGCTCGCGCAGGTTCGCATAAGCCGCGGTGACCGTGGTGCGGCTCAGGCCAAGCGTCTGCGCCAGCGCACGCTCACTGGGCAGCGCGACGTCCAGCGGAATGCGCCCATCCATCACCAGTAAACGCACGACGTCGGCCAGCTCACGGTAGGCGGGTAGCGCTCCGTTGCTCCAAGAGCCCAGGAGGCGGACGAGTGCGGTGGGATTCAGTGAGCCGGGCATAGGACCAGTATTCCAAACTGGCTATGGAATACAAGGCCAGTTCTTCGCGAGTATGGATCCATGATGACCCGAAGAATCACTCAACTCCTGATCGGCCTGGCGATGTACGGCATTTCCCTGGCCATGTTCATCCGCGCCGGGCTTGGCCTTGACCCTTGGGATGTCTTCCATCAGGGCGTTTCGGAAAAGACCGGATTCAGCATCGGGGTTGTGGTGATCGCCGTCAGCTTCCTCGTCCTGCTCCTCTGGATACCGCTGCGGCAAATGCCCGGATTCGGCACCTTGGCAAACGCCATCCTTGTGGGAGTCTTTGCTGATCTGGGCTTATGGCTGATCCCGGAGTTCTCACACCTGGGAGGACAAATTGCGCTGCTGGCCGGCGCGGTGATCCTCAATGGAATCGCGTCCGCTTGCTACATCGGAGCACGCCTCGGCCCGGGAGCGCGTGACGGCCTGATGACGGGACTGGTTCGCCGGACAGGGTGGTCTGTCCGCCTTGTCCGGACCGGAATTGAAGTGGTGGTCCTGGCCGTGGGCTTCCTGCTGGGTGGATCGGTGGGCGTGGGCACCGTGGTCTATGCCTTGGCAATCGGTCCGATTGTGCAGGTCCTCCTGCCGAAGTTCATGGTCCCGGAACCAGCCAAGGCTCCGGCCCCCACAGAAGCTGTGGAGGCCGCGCCGGCTGCCTGATGGATAGCCGTCCTGACGGGTTTCGAGTCCTAGTGACGTGGTTGGCATCTGGGACAGAAGTAGATGTCCCGCTCCTCGGTTCCATCCGGCGCTGCGAGGACATCGCGACGAATAGGTGTCCCGCAGCGCCTGCATGGCTGGCGAGCCCTGCCGTAAACCCAGTAGCCGGGCCTCATCGCCCGAGGACCCAAGGTGCTCCGCAGGCCTGGACCCAGATTCTCGCCCAGGAGTCTCTTGGCATCGTTGACGGTCTTGGCGAGGTCCGGCACCGAGCCCACAGGCAATGCGGGGTGGATTCCGGAAAGGAAGCACGCTTCGCAGCGGTAGATGTTGCCGATCCCGGCCAGCTTCCGCTGATCGAGCAGGGCGTAGCCGATGGGGACGTCAGGTTCAGCTTGGAGCCGGCGGAGGGCTTCTTCTTCATCCCAGTCAGGGCCGAGCAGATCAGGCCCGAGATGCCCGACGATCCGATCTTCCTCACTGGTTGGCACCACCTCGAGAATGCCCAGCGAGAACCCGACCGCGTCAGCGGAAGCCGTTCGTAGCACGCAACGCGCGGTGTGGCCTGGCTTGGTCCAGCGGCCTCCCGGCGGGTAGACCATCCAACTGCCTTCCATCTTGAGATGGGAATGGATGGTCAGCTCGCGGGGTTTCCTGCTCGCGCCGGGTTCCTCGTCGACAGGTCCCACGAGGCGCATGAGCAGGTGCTTGCCCCGGGGAACCACCTCGGTCATGGTCCAACCCTCAAGGTTCAGGGTGGCGAAGCGCGGTACCCGGAAGTCTGAAGCTGTGATGACCTGTTCTGCCAAGGCGGCGTTGAGGCGCGTGGCTGCACGCCAAATGGAGTCTCCCTCAGGCACGGATCCGCAGCCCCTTCGGGGTTGAGTAGGCTCCGGCGGCCGCAAGCGCAGCAGCAATCGGCGTGTCCAGGAGGTCGTGACCGTTGACCTTTTCCATGAAAAGCTTGTCCACCGCTCCGCGTCGCACCACGTCCACCAAAGCTTCGGCAGCGACCGCCAGGACGGCGTCATCATGGCTGAAGGTGAGAAGAGTCTTACCGCCGCGCTCAACATAAAGGACCAACGCGCCGTCGACCATCACTACCAGCGCACCGGCCTTTCGTCCGGGGCGGTGTCCGGAACCGGCGTCGACGGACAGCGCCGGCCAAGGCAACGCGGCGCCGTAAGGGTTGGCCGGGTCCGTGGCTGCGAGTGCCAAGGCTGCGGGTTCTGCTTTGGTGATGCGCGCATCTTCGGTGAAGGAACGGAGCCTGTCCACGGTTGCGGGGACGGCGAATTGGGCCGCTCCCAGATGCTCGATGAAGTAGCCACGGCGGCAACGCCCGGCTTCTTCGAGCCGGGCCAGAACTTTGTACATGAGTCCGAAACCGCCAATGATGTTCTCGGCCATGACCGAGCCCCGGGTGACCACGCCATACCGATCCAGCAGGAGCTCGGCGGTGCCGCGTGCATGGATGGTCGGGTCAAGTTCGGGCGAAGGCAGCGCAGACCAGCGTCCTACCGCTGATGGCGGGGCGGGAGCGGTGCCGGAGACAGAACCATAGCGCCCACCCGTTAGCCCGGGGGATCCCAGAAGGCCCGTACCGTGGGAGCGCCCCAACCTGCTCATTCTCGGGGCACGGGCCCGAGGTGCCTTGGCGACCTGCCGGTGCGCTGTGCGCCCACCGGCGATCATGGCCCGCACCGGCGCAAAGGTGTCACCCGTGACGCGGCCGGCCCACACCAGATCCCAGAGTGCCGAGACCACGGCGTCATCGCTCAACACAGCGTCCATTCCGCCTGCCACCTCAGTGAGTTGGCGGAAGAAGTAACCGCCACCTGCACCCAGGTAGTCCAGCAGCCGTTGTTGGGCGTCGCCGGGTTCGAAGTCCGGAGCAGGATTGAGCGTCAGCTCGGCGGAGTCAGCCACGTGGAGGCTGATCCAGCCGTCGTTTCCGGGCAAGGCCCCAGCCCCGGACCACAGCAACTCACCGGCGGCCATGAGTTCGTCCAACATGGCTGGTTTGTAGTCCGCCAGGCGGCTTGAGAGCACCAATGGTTCCCATGCGGAAGCGGGGATGGGAACGCCTGAGAGTTGATCAACCGCCGTGATGATGCCGTCGAGTCCGCGCAATGCCTGGCTCCGGGATTTCCCAGGCGCCGTCACGTTCTGCCAGGCCGGCAGGAACCGCCCATAGGCGGCAGCGTCAACGGGCTCAACCTCTGCGCGCAAGGCAGCCAGTGAACGACGCCGGAGCTTCCGCAGGACCTCGGCATCACACCATTCGCTGGACGGCGGTGCCTCGGCGGACATGAGCTCGGAGTCCAGAGGCTCTAGTGGGGCGCTCTCCGTCGCCACGGCATGTGGCCGGAACTCGCCCTCCACAACACGGCCATCGGCAGCGAGCCGCTTCAGTGCAGTATTGACGACGGCGACGCCAAGTCCCAGCCTGGACGCGGCCTCGGCTGCTGTGAATGGTCCGTGGGTGCGCGCATACCGTGAGACGAGGTCGCCCAAGGGATCGTGGACGGGCTCAATGAAGGCGAGCGGCACGCCCATGGGCAGAGGGACACCAATGGCGTCGCGCAGCCGGGCGGCGTCTTCCACTGCTGCGAAACGCTCGACGCCGCCGATCGTTACCTTCAGCGCCCGGTTGGCTTTCTGGAGAGCGGCCAGGTGTGAGCCCGCGTCCGGCCCTTCTTCAAGGCGCTCCGCCACTTCCTCGACGCTGAGCGGACCAAGGAGCCGGAGGAGATCAGCGACACCTTCCATTCCGCGCACGCGACGGTCCGGCACCAGCCGCTGCAGCTCGCGTTCCGTGGCATCGATGACCGCGGCGTCAAGGAGCTCGCGGAGTTCCACTCTGCCCAGAAGCTCATTGAGCAGCGTGGAATCCAAGGCCAGCGCTGCGGCCCGACGCTCCGCCAAGGGGGAATCGCCTTCGTAGAGGAACTGGGCTACATAGCCAAACAACAGGGACTTCGCGAAAGGTGAAGGCTGCTGGGTGGTGGTCTCCACAATGCGCAGTTCACGGCGCTCGACTGATGCCGCAATGTCCTTGAGGGCGGGCAGATCATAAACATCCTGCAAGCATTCGCGGACGGTTTCCAGCACGATAGGAAAGGACGGATACTTCCGGGCGACATCCAGTAATTGGGCAGAGCGTTGCCGTTGCTGCCACAGGGGTTGGCGCTTGGCTGGGTTTTGGCGGGGCAGCAGCAGGGCGCGGGCCGCGCACTCACGGAACCGGGAGGCGAACAAGGCACTGCCGCCCACCTCGGCGGTGATGATCTGTTCGAGTTCTTCGGGATCGAACAGGAACAACTCAGCACCGGGCGGCTCGTCCTCCATCATGGGGACACGAAGAACGATGCCATCATCGGCGGCCATGGCTGAACCGTCCAAGCCGTAACGCTGCTGAAGGCGTTGTCCAACGGCCAAAGCCCACGGCGCGTGGACAGGCATTCCGAACGGACTGTGGAGAACAACACGCCAGTCCCCGAGCTCGTCGTGGAAACGTTCCACAACCAAGGTCCGATCGCTGGGAACGATGTTTGTGGCTTGCTTCTGTTCTTCCAGATATTGCAGCAGGTTGCCGGCCGCAAAGGCATCGAGCCCACTCGCTTGGCAGCGCTCCATGGCTGGCGCGGGGTCGGCCGCGGAGAGTTCGCGGATGAAGGCTCCCAAAGCGCGGCCGAGATCCACCGGACGGCCGAGCGAATCGCCTTTCCAGAAGGGCAGCTTTCCCGGTTGACCGAAAGCAGGGGAGACCAAAACGCGGTCGTGGGTGATGTCTTCGATTTTCCAGCTGGTGGCTCCGAGGGCAAAGATATCGCCCACCCGCGATTCGTAGACCATTTCTTCGTCGAGTTCACCAACGCGGCGACCACCTTTCGCGGCGCGGGCGGAGGCACTGGGGCCTTCAGCATCGGCGTTGGCGGAGGATGAGGATCCTTCAACTTCCGTGCCGATGATGTACACGCCGAACAGACCTCGGTCCGGAATGGTGCCACCCGAAGTGACCGCAAGTCGCTGTGCCCCGGGCCTGCCCTCGATGGTGCCTGCATGGCGGTCCCAGACAATGCGTGGCCGAAGTTCTGCAAATTCGTCGGAGGGATACCTTCCGGCAAGAAGATCGAGTGTGGCCTCAAACGCGGATCGGGGCAGGCTTGCAAACGGCGCCGACCGACGGACAGTGCTGAACCATTCCTCGACGTCGATGCTGCCCAAGGCAGTGGCGGCGACGGTTTGCTGGGCCAGAATATCCAAGGGATTTGTGGGAATGCTGAGCCGTTCGATTTGGCCGCTTAGCATCCGTTCCACGGTGACGGTGGTGTGAAGGAGGTCAGCCCGGTGCTTGGGGAACAACACGCCCTCGGAGATCTCGCCCACTTGGTGGCCGGCACGCCCTACACGCTGCAGGCCGCTGGCTACCGACGGCGGCGACTCCACCTGGATGACCAGATCCACGGCTCCCATATCGATGCCAAGTTCCAGTGACGATGTGGCAACGACGCAGCGGAGCCTGCCCGACTTCAGATCATCCTCGATCATGGCCCGCTGATCCTTGGAGACTGAACCGTGGTGGGCGCGCGCCAAGACAGGATCTGCTCCAGTCGTGCTGCCGGCCTGCGCCATCATATGCGCCGGGGTCGCAGTGGACACGGGAGCGGTCCCCGCAGACTTGGCGGCCGGCCCGGTGCCCCAGCTTCCCGAATCCTCTTCCTTTTCGGCAGCACCCCACTCACCGCCGGCCGCGGCCAGCATTTGCCGCTCGGCATGGATCTCGTTCAATCTGGCGGTTAGCCGTTCAGCCAAGCGGCGTGAGTTGGCGAAGACGATAGTGGACTGCTTGGAGAGGACAAGATCGACAATCTGTTCCTCAACATGGGGCCAGATGGATGCTTGCGGCTGAAGCCCGGAGGCAGGACCGGAGTCAAACGCGCCCGCAGCTCCTTGGAGGTCCGACATGTCCTCTACAGGCACAGTGACTGTGAGATTCCAGTTCTTCTTGGACGGCGGAGCAACAATTTCCACAGGGGCCTGGCCAGCCAGGAACTGGGCCACAAGCTCACGCGGTTGCACCGTAGCGGAGAGGCCTATCCGCTGGGCAGGCTTCGGTAGAAGGGCATCCAGCCTTTCCAGGGACACCGCAAGGTGGGCGCCCCGTTTGGTGCCAGCAACAGCATGCACTTCGTCAATGATGATGGTGTCTACTTCGCTCAACGTTTCCCGGGCCCGGGACGTCAGCATCAAGAACAGGGATTCCGGCGTAGTGATCAGGATGTCCGGCGGGTTCGATAACAGCGAGCGGCGATCTGCCGCCGTCGTATCTCCCGAACGGACGCCGACACTAACCAGAGGTGCCGGAAGCCCCAGTCGCTTGGCGGTTTGCGTGATCCCGATAAGCGGTGCCCGCAGGTTCCGCTCCACGTCTACGCCCAGTGCTTTGAGCGGCGATATATAAAGGACGCGGGTCTTGGTCTTGGGACGTTTCGCGCGACCCTTTCCGTCGGAGACGGACTCCAATCCGGGCAACGCGTCCGACGGCGTGGAATGCAACCTGTCCAAGGCCCAAAGGAAGGCGGCGAGAGTCTTGCCGGAACCAGTCGGGGCCACAACTAGGGCATGCGAGCCCGAAGAGATAGCGTTCCATGCGCCATCCTGGGCGGGAGTGGGCGCGGAGAAAGCGCCGAGGAACCATTCCCTGGTTGCTTGGCTGAAACGGCCTATGGCGCCGATGGACGCCTGCTGCTCCTGCATTCCTCCATCATGCCCCACGGCTCAGACAGAATAAGCCCGAGCCGTGGGCTGACGGTTAGACAGCCTGGAAGGCAGTGATGGTCAGGAGTTTGATGCCCGCGTTGCTGCAGGCATCGTGTTGCTCAGCGACGAACAGTGACGCAGTGTCGTTAGGTGGGTAAATGCGGTAACCAGCAGCAGGAACTTTGGTGCAATCGCCGTAGTTTCCAGCCTGGGTGTAACGCAATTCAGCCCATGCCGATTTCCCCGGGGCAAGCTCGACCTTGGTGACCGGCGTAGTGGTTTCACGGGTAGCGGGCTCGCCGATAGGGGCACCGTTGGCGTCGGCCGTCAGGGAAACGCCAGCGAAGCCTTCCAAGGTACAAGGCGTGGTTCCGGAGTTCGTCAGGATCAATTTTTCGTAGATGCTTCCGGCAGCGCCGCCGCCAGTGGAATCAGTGGCGGCAGTCAGGGAATCGGCCCTGCATTGACCTTCGGCGGGTGCTGCGGAGGTGACCGTACCGGACGGCGAAGGTGAGTTGCTCGCGCTGGGGGAGGCCGACGTCGGAGATGCGGAAGATGAGGTGGGCGGGGCACTGCTGCTTCCCGCGGGGCTTGGGCTTGGCCCGCAAGCAGCAAGGAGCAGCAGCGAGGCTGCGGCCGTCGTCGTCACAAGTCCGGTTTTGATGCGCTGAGTCCACATGGGCACCAGCCTTGCGCCGGGTGTGACGTGAGTCAATTGAGCCACGGCAAGGAAAGCGGATTGGCGTCCGGATCGTGATATTCCGGACGCCAACCACCGTGTTACTTGGCGTCGACTTTGGCTGCTGCTGTCTTTGCTGACCGGCCGCGGAAGAATGCGGCGCCGCCCAGGCCCAAACCGGCGATACCGGCAATAAGGCCCGCCCAGCTTCGCGCTTGTGATCCGTCGTCGGTTACCGATGACGCCTGCTCTGTTGACACCGCGTTTGCTGCGTGGTGGTCACCTTCGGCTTCGGCAGGTGTGATGGTGACGGACGGGGCCGGGGCTTTGAGATCGTGCTCGTCCTGTCCCTCCTTCGGGATCTCCGACCAGTCAGTCTGGCCCTGCTCGCAGGTCTGCAGCGTCGGGAAATAGAGCGTCTTGCCGGCGGCGTCGGGCAGCTTGACCGAGAGAACCAAAGCATCACGAAGATGTGGATCCAGCGGGGCCTTGGCTGTGTAGACGATCTGGCTGGTCCGTTTGGTGATGGTGGTGCCATCAGCCAACTTCTTCGGCCCTGGCAACGTCTCCGTCACCTTCTCAACCGTCCAGTTTGGGTTGACCGTGGGCTGGGCATCGGTCAGTTCCTCGGGCAACGAGATAGCGACTTTTGTTGTGCCGAACGTGTCGCAGCCGTGGGGGATGCCGAACGTCAACAAGGCGTACGAGTTCGCAGCAGTCTTGTTCGGATCTGCCGATACGTGTGCAGATGCTCCGGCAAGACCGGCCATCATCAGGGCAGCGGTTCCGCCAGCGGCAGCGGTCGCGGACAGGGTACGGCGGAGGGTGGACTTCTTCATGGGATTGCCTTTCGGGGCGCCGGAACTGGCGCGGGTACGGGTTTGTGGCCCGTCACCAAAGGCGTCTGCTGAGTGCGTTGCGCTGGTGCCGGGCGGAATCAGGGAAGAACGACGGCGGCGGGCGGGCCGCGGCGGCTGTCTTGCCTCAGGTTCCGCCAAGGGCGGGGCAGGAAGACGTCAGGTGCGTCGACGGCGATAGGGGAGGCGCCGACGTCGGGCCTGAACAGCAGGGTGGGCAGCGCAACCAAGGGGCGCAGCCAGGCCGCCAACTGCCACAGGGCGTCCTCGCCCTTGGCCAGGATCACGGCAGACCCGATCGTCGCCAGGATGTGACCAACCAACATCGCAGTGCCCAGAGTTGTACCCAACTCATGGAGGTGGGGCGTCCCTGTGTAGAGCAAGGGATTCAGAGGTTCGGCAGTGTGGTGCGAGTTCCCTTGAGCCGTTGACGTTACTGGACTCAAAGCCGTGAAGGCTTCGTGGAGCGCGAGCTGGCTGGTTCCCAGCAAGGCCGTCATGGCGGTGAAGTTGAGCTTGAAGCGAGTGGCAAGCGTCGCGGCCAATCCTGTCAATGCGACAAGTGCCAACAGAACCGGGATAGCGGGAAGTTCCCCGCCGCCGATCACGTGAGCCCCAGCTGCCAGAAGCACGATAACGAGCGAGATCGCGCCCGACCGCAGTGCATGGAAGGGTGCCCGGGGCTGCAATGAGCGCACGGAGTCCTCCCTCTATCGCCTGGCTGGATGCTGTCTGTTGTCAGCGTCTTGATTCTATCGGGAGTTCGGAGCCCGATTGGCCTCGGATTGGTGCCTATGTGGATACTTTTCGCGCTTATGGGGATGCCGGCGTCGCCCCCTATTGCGCTGAAAGTTGGCCCTTGGTGCGGACAAAGGTTGGTCCTGGCGGCTCAGGTATGCGGCTGAGGTCCGCCCCGGGACGACGACGGCGCAGCTCAAGTTTCAGGCTTTCTTCGCCACGCGCCATGGCCCAGTGATGGTTGGCCGAGAACGCAGGCTTCAGGAGCCAGCTCAGCCTGCGGAGCAGTGGCTTGGCGGTGCTCACCCGCCAGTCGTAGGTGATCACGACTTCAGGGCCGTCCGTCTCGAAGGTCCAGCGGCCAGTGCCGTTGAGGTCGCCCTCGGCTTTGAGCGCAAATCCGTGCAGGGTGATGGGCTCGGTAACGGTGAGCCGCCAACGTAACGTATAGGGGAGCCAGCCCTTGGTGTGGAGATCGAACGAGGAGCCCACGCCGTCCGCGTTGCCTTGCGCCACTGGTGTCACCTTGAGGTACACCGAAGGCCACCACTGCTTAAGGGTGCCCGCGTTACCGAGGACATCCACCACTTCCTCGGGCGTTCCGGCCACTCTCCAGACCGTAAGGAACTCGTAGTCGGTGCTTTTGCTGGTTCGTTGCATTGACCTGGACATTGGTGCCTCCGCTGCTAATCGTACCGAGAGGCTGGTCCCAGCGCCTTAGCTTTGTCGCTTGTGCAAACCTAAACCTCATGCGCCGGTTTTCAGCAGATCCTTCATGTCGAAAAGTGCTTCGAGCAGCGCAGCTGTGTCCGTAAGTGGTGTGACAGGGCCTCCGCCGCAATCTTCAATTCGCTGGGAGTATCGCTCTTGCTCGCCTTCACGGACGACAATCGTCGACGCAGTTCCGCCTGCGCAACCAGGCTTCGGAGCGCGGATGTCCTTGGTGCGCTCAGGAAGGCTTCGGGCAAGATCCATCACTTCGGTCCACGTCTCTGCGGGCATGGCAGCAGTTTCCTGACGAAGCACGTCGCCGTAGGAATCGACCGTGATGCTGGCTTCCTTGTCAGAGGCCTTGATGACGTAGCTGCGATGGTATTTGGGCGGGACGGAACTGTCGCGGAACCTGTACTCGACAGTGGTTTCCGATGGATTCAGTTTGAGGCTGTTAGGGACGGCGCAGGCCGTGTGCATTCCCAGCGAAAATACGGCAATAGACACTAACGCGATACGGCGACGCATGAAATCCCCCTATGGCGGCCCGATGTGTCACCAGCCTAGCGGGAGTGGGACAACACGCATGTGAATGTGCGGACTGAGACGTTAGTCTGTTGGGGTGGAATCCTGGCACCGTAACCGGCTGAGCGTGAGCCAAGCCGAACTCGTAGAACGCTGGCTGCCAGGTGTTCGTCTCCGCAAGGATCTCTCCTGGAATTCCATGGATACGGCGGTCCTTGAAGTAGAGCACGAGCACCACAAATACATAGTCAAAGCTGCGGGGTCTTTGAATCACCACGTAGGACGTGAGATAGATGCCCACGAGTTCCCGGTGAATGTGTGGGCCCGGCAGAACCGCGCGCCTAAGCTCGTTCACTCGGATCGTTCCATGAATATCTTGATGACCGAATATCTGGAGGGTTCGCTCGTGGAGGGAACCGCAGCTGAATATGACACCGAAACCTATCAGCAAGCCGGGCGCCTAATGCGTGCGTTCCACGAGCAAGCAGCGCAGACTGACCCAGACTATGAAGCGATAGCCGTTTCCAAAACGTTGTCCTGGCTGAGAAACGCCCCACCGCATCGAGAGCTCTTACGTTGAGAAAGTTCAGGCCATCCTCGGCGGATATCAGCCGAAGCCTGTGCTGCTCGTCCCGACTCACGGTGACTGGCAACCACGCAACTGGCTGATGGACGGCACCGAGCTTAGGATCATCGACTTTGGCAGGTATGAGTTCAGGCCGGCCGCCACTGACTTCTGTCGTCTGGCTGTGCAGCAATGGCGGTCCCATCCTCATTTGGAAGCCGCCTTTTTTGAGGGATACGGTTCAGATCCCAGAGACAGCGAGCTCTGGAATGTTGCGTTGCTGCGCGAGGCGGTCGCTACCGCTGCATGGGCTTACCAAGCCGGCGATCAACGGTTTGAACAGCAGGGCCACCGCATGCTTCGTGATGCGTTGGCCAACTTCTAGATGATGTCAATCGTTGGCTGGAAGAGCGGCGCATCATAGGTTCAGCCTCCCGCCCGCTTCCTCACCGGTACCCGAGGTTTATGGGTGGGAGGATAGTACCCTCGTCCTGCCCTCGGGCTTCGAGGACCTCTTGTCGGCTCTCAAGGACCAGGTCCGGACCGCTCGTCTGATGGCGCTGCGGACCGTCAACTGATTGGGCTGTATGGGTCGATGGGCAAAACTGTCATTGCTCGACAGGAGGTCGAGCAATGGGGGAGGTGGGTCATGGGCCGGTTGGTCGACGACCTTCGTGCTCCGTTTCCCGAAATGAAAGGCCTGTCCCGTCGGAACCTCTTTTTACATGCGAGCCTTTGCCGCCGCGTGGCCGGACCCAATTGTGCAACAGGCTGTTGCGCAATTGCCGTAGGGGTATGTCACCGTCCTTCTGGACAAGACAGAAGCCAGGCAAGACATGGCTTGGTATGCACCTGCCGCAGTTGAATACGGTTGGTCCCGGAACGTCCTGCTGAACATGGTCATGAACCGGACCTTGGAACGGATCGGCGCGGCGCCGTCGAACTTTGTCCAACGGCTTGTTGGAGTAGATTCTGAACTGGCCCAGCAAGTCGCCAAAGGACCCCTGCAACTTCGGATTCCTCGGACTGTCAGGGGAAGTCGCCGAACGGGATCTGGAAAATGCCCTTACGAATCGGATCCCCAAAACACTCCGGGAACTGGGTCCGGGATTCTCGTTCGTAGGCCGGCAGATGCACTTCGACGTCGACGGCGACGACTACTTCGTGGACATGCTTTTCTTCCATATGCACCAGAACCGATATGTGGTCGTCGAGCTCAAGACAGGAAAGTTCCAGCCCGAGTACGCTGGCAAACTCAACTTCTACGTCGCTCTCATCGATGACATGCTCCGTCGCGAGCACCATGACGAAACCATCGGCATCCTGATTTGCGGCACCAAGAACGACCGCAGCGTCAGGTATAGCTTGGGGCGCTCGACCTCACCGATGGCCGTGGCTGCTTACACCTACGACAAGCTCCCCGCAGACGAAAAGCTAGCCCTGCCCAACGAAGGACACCTCGTCGCAGCGCTCGAACGAGCTGAATCAGACCCTGGAGAGACTACCCCGGTTAGGCATCCGCGCCACAGGCTCCGCGTCAACTCAAATGTCCAGAGAACTGTGGACACTGACTAGGGCGCCCCGCCGATCGCTGGACCAGCAGCGGTAGCGCCGATAAGCACCCACATGTCGTGCCAGTAAGTATCTAAGTTTTGGATCTGTCGTTCGTCTAGACGCGGCCAATGATCAGAGCTTGCGCCCGCAGCCACCAGATAGTGAAAAGTACTTGGGACGTTTCGGCAAAACTCAGAGACTTCTTCCTTCATCTGGGATCTGGTGTTGAAGGTGTTGCGGCGCAATGAGGTGCTTGAAAGGTTCGGCGAGAGAGTCCCAGTTGTGGGCAAGCATGGACAGCGCCGCGGACAGCGGAACAGACATGGCGTGGCGGTGAGCTGCAGGGAGCATCCTGTCCGGCTGCTTCTCGTCCCAGGCTCCAATATCAGTGTTCAAACGGACGAAATGAACACGGCGGACATATTGTCGCTCTTCCCGGCGAATGGGGCGGGCCCTCAGAGCATGAGAATCCGTGGAGAGGAATGTCAGTGTAAACAGTTCGGGCCTACCAGCTTTGTTGAGCCATCGCCCGAAGCCGAGGAAACGGCTCGAGGAAACCTCTGTAGGCTCGACCGCGCTTTCCTGACAGAGCTCTCGATTGCCACCATCGGCCGCGACGTGTTTCAACGGGCGGATATCCAAACCGCTCATGTCGACAGGATCTAGGGCTCCTGAACCGCTCGGAGCCATTTGCGCTTTGCTGTTGATGTTTCGCTTGTCCTGCTCGACTAGGACAAGCATTCCGTCGCTGGTGAACGCGAGTGCAGAGGTCCCGATGCCGTTTAGAAGCCAGGAATCCCCGAAGTCTCGGAGGCAACCGTAGCGGTCGATGAAAAGGCGTCGACCGTAGTTGGGAAGGGTATCGCCGTCTTGCGTGATGTCGACTGTTGCTAAGTGATCAGAGCTGATGTGGTTGTAGTAGTTGGATGGAATGAGTTCGACACCTGCGGCAACCACCTCGGTGACGTCATTTATGTTGGTTCCCCATCCGAGTATCGGATCGTTGTAGGGTTTGTCGCCAGCAGGTCCAAATACCCAGTCCAGATACCGTCGGCCCCAAGCCGCCAGGGGTGGGGGCAACGCGTAGCCAGTAGCAGCCTTTCTGGCGAGCAGGCCGGATTCGATAGCGTTGCTGAGCTCCTCGTCGTAGGCAAAGGTCCCGTTCGGGTACTCCCAAATCCTGTGCCGCTCTCCAGGCCCATGCTGAATGTTGAGCTCCCTGAATGTTTCCGAGCCTCTGGGCACGAAGTTAGTGGACCGCCATGCCCGCAGGTGGTTGTTCAGATCAAAGGCCACTAGGCCCAGACCTGCAGCAGCCGCCGTGATCATGAGAGGGTCAGGGAGTTTGGCCACTAGGTCCCAGATACCCAGGCCAGAGAGTGCGCCGCCAACAATGATCCACCTGAAGCGAAGCACGAACGAACCGAAGCGGTACGCGCTGACTGCCGCCAGCCGGCGAAGCTGATGCACTTTTCACCTTCCAAAGGAGCCAAGACGTCTGTTCTGAAGCCACCGTACCGTCAGCGTTGTCATTTCTTGGATCGGTGGCGCCACGACTCGCGCTATTTCAGCTGAAGGGCGAGGCACTGTCAGTCTGAACTCTAAGACCCGGCCGAGACTGTGTCAGTCAAACCGAAATCACACCTCAACCTTACGGTTTTTCGGTGCTCTCCTGACGTCAGGTTGGGGTGTAGACCAAATCGCCGTCACCGACCTTGCGTCTTGGTTAGTTAGCGCTGCTTGTCAGGCGCAGACGCAAGGGTCGGGAACGGGGAGATAGCCCGGGACGGTGTCGTGAAGCTGACGCCGCGGTCGATCAGGCGAGGTACCGCAGTTGCGTATCCGGCCGAGGTGCCGGACTGGGGCTGATTCATGTGTCCTATGACGATGTCTCCTGCTCCCACTCCCGCCAGTTGGGCCGCTACTATAGTCGGGGCGAAAGTGGCTCCGCCGTCGCTGTTGATCGAGAAGTTCACCGGTACGAGGTCCATGGCTGCTACGGCCTGAACTGCGAGGTCGTCATAAAAGGCGGTCCCCGTACGAAACCAGGCCGTCGGGCTTTGGGTGAGGGCAGCAATCGCCTTCGCCCCCGCCGAGACTTCATCCAAGGCAGCACTCAATGAAGCCGTGCCGGGGATCCCGTACGCGCTGCGGCCAGTCGTGGAGAGCGGGACATGGGCCATCCCATGGTTGGCGATCTCGAACATCGGGTCGGCAGCAAGTTCCCTGCTCGCGGAGGGGTTGGCATTGATCCATCTGGCATTGAGGAAAAGGGTGGCCGGGACTTGGAGCCGGCGAAGCGTCTGGATGAGGTTCTCATCCAGACGCGATCCCCCGGGCCCACCACAGGCGTCAAATGTCAGGACGACGGCAGTAGACTCCGTCCTCGTGAGGATGCCGGGCAAGTCCAAGCCCCATTGGGTGGCTCGATTCCCAGCGAAACGCCGAAGTATGTCTTCTCGTGTCGGGGGAGCGGACGCGGATTCCGCTTGAATGGGCGCAGGTCGTTGGGCAGGTCCATCCGCGGTGGTGCTGGCAGGAATGGGGGAGCGAAACTGCGAGGGATCTGCTTCCGAGCCTCGGCGCGCCTCCGGTTCCGCCGCGCAACTGGCAAGGCCCGTGGCAAGAGCCCCAGCAGCTAAAGCCGAAATGAGCGCCCGCCGGCTGGCTTTCCTCGTTGGCTCCCCGCCCTGCGGGCTCCAGGTATGGCCGAGCATAATCATTCCTTTCCTTTGTGGTTATCTACTCCGTTGGCTCGTCAATCCAGACTTCGACCTAGGAGACGCTAGAGGAAGTGCGATTGCACACCTGCGGAAAGGCGCAGGGACCACTTGAAAGCCAAGTTCCGAGCGGCGGAACGTGGCCGTGACATACAGCGTTCCTCCGCTTTCTCCACAACGCTGACCTCAAGGGAAGGAGGAAACGGCCAGGTCGGGAAACGCTCGCCGCCCATCATGGGGACGGCTGCAGTGACGATCGAAAAAGCGGATCGTGGGACACGAGTCCTCCTAATATGCATGCGTCGTCGTCTAACCCACGGGCAGGAAGAGGACAGCATAGATGCCAAGCCCCGATAAGACGACGACGACTGTTGCGAGGGCCGCTGTGGATGCAAGGTCGGAGGCCATAATTTCGTTTCTAATACCGTGGATCGCCCGGTGGTACCGGCGTCTGCGGGTGAAGTTGATGGACAAGGCGCCAAGAATGGCTACGGCGACGAGGACTCCGATAAACCAGCCGTGATGGGGAATCCAGCGCAGGAAGACGGCAGCCGCGACGACCAGAGATAGGGTGGTGCGCCCCCAGGCGAGGTCCGTGCGTTCAGGCTGGAGGCCGGCATCGCCATGCCTTGGGGGGTCCTTTGACGGCTGTTTCATCATGTGGGGTGAGCAATAACGAAAACGACCATGGCGGCGGCAACCAGGCTACCTCCCGCCGCCAGGATGGGCGCGATCCAGGGTAGCGGCAGAGGGATGCTATGGCGCATTGAACGTTCCACAGCAAGCCATCGAAAGAAGGACCCACCGCCAAGGGCGAGAGCCAAAAACAGTAAGAGAACTGAAATGGTTTTCCGTAGCTCCGGGCCGAAAAAGTCTGCCATGAAGGCTTCGACCGCGACGCCGGCAGCAAGTAAAGCCAAGGAGGTACGGATCCATGCCAGGAAAGTCCGTTCGTTTGCGAGGGTGAATCGGGGATCCGGTTCTTCGCCGCCGCGCAGGAGGCGGACCGACAGCGGCATCCGGCTGCCGCTGTCATCTGGCCTGGTGTTTGACATGTAGGTTTCTTTCTAACCAGGCCACCGGATTGGGGCCCGGCGGTTTTGGCAATTGGGGCGAGTCTGCGGAGTCGCAAGGTCGCCGAAGGAAAGGCACGCGGTACCGAACGTAACAGCCCTAGCGCGAACTTTCCTCCTAGAAGTAGCCGTGGCAAGGGCCGGAATCGCAGGTGATGCACGGTGCCTCTGCGCGGGTAGCCGTCGGCTTGCTTCGCGGCGGCCATCAACTCGTCGACGCGAAGCTGATAGGAAACAAGCCAAATAAGTACCTTGACGTTCCATAGCAGTCACCTTTGCTCTGGGAGTTCAGCGAACAGTACGTGAGTATGGGCGGCGAGGCTCGTAAGTGCCTGGGCCACGATGTCGGTGACTGGGGCGGCGATGTCGACGACGACGCCGGCCTCGTCGGTGTCGAGTGGTTCGAGTGTGGCGAGTTGCGAGTCGAGCAGGGCGGGGGGCATGAAGTGTGCGGACCTGCCTGCCACCCGCTGTGCGAGAACGTCCTTGCTCCCGTTCAAGTGAAGGAAGATCGTGTCCGGTGCCTGGGCACGGATTGCGTCGCGGTAGACACGCCGCAGCGCCGAGCAGGCCAGAACCAGGCCGCCGTCCCCGGCAGCAGCCAGCTCGCGGCCGACGATTGCCAACCAGGGCCAGCGGTCCTCGTCCGTCAGGGGTGTGCCGGCTGCCATCTTGGCCACGTTCTCCACGGGATGCAAGGAGTCACCGTCCAGGAAGGGCACGCCCAGTTTCCGCGCCACAAGGTCGCCGATGGTGGTCTTACCGCAGCCGGACACGCCCATCACGATGATGCGGAGCTTAGGCTGGCCGGTGTTGGGTTGGGAAGTGTTCACCAGTCGTGGACCGTTCCGTCGATGAGTCGGTTGTAGGGCAGGTAGGCCTGCTGGTAGGGGTAGGCTGCGGCGGCTTCTTCGTTGAATTCGACGCCGATGCCGGGCTTGTCGCCGGGGTGCAGGTAGCCGTCCTTGAACGTCATGGACTGCTGGAAGACCTCGTTGGTCTTGTCCGAGTGCTGCATGTATTCCTGGATGCCGTAGTTGTGGATGGCCAGGCCCACGTGCAGCTGCGCGGCGAAGCCCACCGGGGAGATGTCCGTGGGGCCGTGGAAACCGGACTTGATCTGGTACTGCGCGGCGAAGTCCATGACCTTCTTCAACGGGCTGATCCCGCCGAAGTGCGTGGACGCGGCGCGGACGTAATCGATCAGTTGTTCCTTGATCAACGTCTGGTAGTCCCACACGGTGTTGAAGATTTCGCCGATGGCCAGCGGGGTGGTGGTGTGCTGACGGACCAGGCGCAGGCCTTCCTGGTTCTCGGCCGGGGTGCAGTCCTCGAGCCAGAACAGGTCATACGGTTCCAGCGCCTTGCCGAGCTTGGCGGCCTGGATCGGGGTCATCCGGTGGTGCCCGTCGTGCAGCAGCGGGATTTCGGGGCCGAACTCGTTCCGGACGGCTTCGAACACGGTGGGCAGGTGCCGCAGGTACGCGCGGGTGTCCCAATCCTCCTCCACCGGGAACGCGCCGCGGCCGGCGGGCTCGTAGTCGTAGCGTTCGCCCGAGGCCTGGGCCTGGGCGGCAACACCATAAACGGCTTTGATGCCCGGGACGGCGGTCTGGATCCGGATGGACTTGTACCCGAGCTCCAGGTGCTCACGCACGGAATCGAACAGGGACGGCAGGTCCGCGCCCGAGGCGTGCCCGTAGGCACGGAGCCCGTTCCGCGATGCGCCGCCGAGGAGCTGGTAAACCGGCATGCCGGCCATTTTGCCCTTGATGTCCCACAGCGCCATATCAACAGCAGCGATCGCAGCCATGGTCACGGGGCCGCGGCGCCAGTACGAGGAGCGGTACAGGAACTGCCAGGTGTCCTCGATCCGATGTGGGTCCTTGCCGATCAGCAGCTGCGCAACGTGTTCCTTCAGGTACGCGGCAACGGCGAGCTCACGCCCGTTCAGGGTGGCGTCACCAATGCCGGTCACACCGTCCTCGGTGGTGATCCGCAGGGTCACGAAGTTCCGGGACGGGCTGGTGACAAAGACGTCGGCGGCGATGATTTTCATGGAGAAGTGGTTCCTTCCGGAGCTAGAGGCAGTTTCAGTGCCGTATCGGGGCGGCCGTGGCCGCAGCGTTTGGGGTGAAAACTCCTGGCAGCCGCCGAACAAGCGCAACGATCTGCGGGTCCTCGGCAAGGCCGGCGCTGACCAGGCGGAGCAGGGCTTCCACTCTGTCCTCGCCCTTGAGGGCGTTTGCCGCCTGAATTTCCAAGCGCAGCGGGTCCTGGAAGTCATTGGTTGTGGCGACATAATCGATCCAGGCGGCAAGCATCAGGGCGCTGCCGGCGCCGGTGCGTCCAGCGGCCCGTTCCGCCATTAGGACGGGCACAGCGCGCATACGCAGCTTGGTGGTCCCGTCAGCCGCGATCTGCGCCAGCCGATGGGCGATGCGGGCATTGCCGAACCGGTCCAGCAGGGCCTGCCGGTACTGCGGGACGTCCAGGCCGGCAGCGGTGAGATGGTGTGCCGCTTCATCCCAGAAATCCTCCACGGCCTTCCGGCACATCGGATCGGCCAGGGCCTGCGCTACCGCGGCGTGGCCACGGAGCTGCCCGGCGTACGCCAGGATCGAATGCGAACCGTTGAGCAGCCACAGCTTCCGGTTCTCATACGGCTCAATATCATTCACGAACACGGCGCCCGCGTCCTCCCAGCGCGGCCTGCCGGCCGGGAAAGCACCGCTAAGCACCCAGTTCCGGAACGGTTCGGTCACCACCGGCGAGCTGTCGCGGTAGCCGCATTGCTCTGCCACTTCCGCGATATCCGCCTCCGTGGTGCTCGGAGTGATGCGGTCCACGGAAGTGCTGACGAAACTGACGTTCGCCCCAATCCACTCCGCCAAGCCCGAGCCCCACGCGGCCGCGAGGCCCAGGACGGCGCGCCGGGCCACCTCGCCGTTGGCGGAAAGATTGTCACAGCTGACGACGGCGAGGGGTCCCGCGCCGCTGTCACGGCGCCGGGCAAGGGCAAGCACCAGGCGCCCCAAAGGCGTGCCAGGCACCCCTGCCCCGCCGGACGCTACTTCCGACAGCGTATATAGGTCATCCGCCACACCCGGAACACCGGGGTCGAACATTCCGTCCGCGGTCAGCCCGTAGGCTGCCTCGGTGATGGTCAACGTGACGATTGCCGTTTCTTTGGCGGCGACCAGCGCGCAGAGGCTGCTGACGTCGGCGCCGTCCACGGCTTCGACGATGCTGCCGATGACTTCGAAGCTGTCGCCGCCGGCCGAGCGCTCCACCAACGTATAGAGGCAGTCCTGGGCGAATAGTGCCTCTGCGGCATCGGGGCGGCGGCCGGTGAACGCCGCGATCCCCCACTCCCCGGCATCACCGGCGTGCTGGGTGTACCAGGCCTGATGCGAGCGGTGGAACGCACCTAAGCCAAGGTGCACAATCCGCACCGGCGCCTTGGGTAGCGGCTTCAGGCCCCGGTGCAGGACAGGAACAGAATTCAGTGCAGGGACGGGATGGTCCGCAGAATGGGTGGTCTTCACAGCTTGAACACCCGCCGCGGCGCCGCGTCGACGATGTCCACGATCAGATCGTGCGCCCGTTCTTCGGTGATGCGGTGTTCGGCCACTAGCCGCGCCAGGAAGGATGCCTCGATCCGGCGAGCCGTATCGTGCCGGGCGGGGATGGAGCAGAAGGCCCGGGTGTCGTCGATGAATCCCGAGGACCGGGAGAAGCCAGCCGTCTCCGTCACTGCCGACCGGAAGCGCAGCATCGCATCCGGTGCATCCAGGAACCACCACGGGGCCCCCAAATACACCGACGGGTAGAACCCTGCCAGGGGTGCCAGCTCGCGCGAGAACACGGTCTCGTCCAGCGTGAACAGCACCAGGTGGAAGTCCTTGGCCGCCCCGAAGTCCTGCAGCAGCGGCCGGATGGCCTCCGTGTAGTTGACCGCCACCGGGATGTCATGCCCGGTATCGGCCCCGAAGGCCTCGAACGTGGGCCTGTGGTGATTGCGGAACGAGCCCGGGTGGATGGTCATCACCAGCCCGTCCTCCACTGACATCCGGGCCATCTGGTACAGCATGTGCGCCTCGAAGGCATCCCGGTCAGCAGCACTTGCCTGGCCGGACCTGCCGCGCTCGAAAAGTCGCTCCGCCTCGCCGTCATCAAGCTTCACGGTGGCCGGAGTAAACACGCCGTGGTCCGCGGACACCGCGCCCCGCTCCACGAAATGCCGCCGCCGCGCTTCGAGTGCCTTGATGTACCCGACGTAGCCGATCGTGCCCTCCCCCGTGGAGCTTATGAGGCGCTCCACGTTGTCCCGCCACGCCCGATGCGCCATGTTCAGGTACTGATCCGGGCGGAAGGTGGGCAGCACCCTCCCCGAAAAGGCAGGATCCACCTGCAGGGCAGCGTGGCTGTCCAGGGAATCCAGCGGGTCATCCGTGGTGGCCAACACCTCGATGTTGAATTCCTTGAAGAGCTCCCGCGGGCGGAAACCGGGCTCGGACAGCTTGGCCTGCAGCGCGTCAAACAGCCGGTCAGCGTTGTCCGCGGACGGCTCCTCGACCAGCCCGAACACGTGCGCGAACTCCTGCCGGATCCAGTACCCCGACGCGGTCCCGTCAAAAGCGCGCCATGCCTCGCAAAAATGCCGCCACACCAACCGGGAATCGGTCGGCTGGCTGCCCAAACCCAGCTGGTCCATAGGCACGCCGCCGGCATGGATCAGCCGGGTGACATAGTGATCCGGGGTGACCAGCAGCGCTGCCGGATCCGGGAACGCAGTGTTCTCTTCGATCAACGCAGCGTCCACATGACCGTGCGGAGAAATGATCGGCAGGCCCTCCACTTTCGCGAAGAGCGAGCGGGCAATCTCCCTGACCCCGGGATCGGCGGGCAGCAGTCGGTCCGGGTGGAACGCTATTTGCGATGGCATGGTCTGTACTTTCATATTTAGGGGTGTTCAGTGGGGATGTCATTCGGGAACCAAAGGCAAGGACACTCACATAGAGTTCAATCTGCCGCTGGATCCACGCATGACGAACTCTGTTTCCACCGTGATGACTGTGTCCAGGGCACTCGCGCCGTGGATGATGTCCAACAGCAATGCTGAGGCCTGCGCTGCGCAAGCGTTCAAGGATGAACGGATGGTGCTAAGTGGCGGAGAGGTGAACTCGGCCGCGAGGATGTCGTCGGAGCCGATGATGCTTAGGTGATCGGGTATACCGAGACCCGCCGCTTGGAGTTCCTGCATGAGCCCGATGGCAAGCAGGTCGCTATCGGCCACAACCGCTGTTGCCCCGCAAGCTCGTACGCTGCGTGCCGCCCCTCTGCCCCCGCCAGTACTGTCTTTGGTGGCGTACACCTTGTGGAGCCTAAGTCGAAGCCAGGTGGCGGCGACGCTTGCGCCCTCCCAGCGCCGCCGGGACATCCAGGAGTCACCGGGGGCTGCCACAAAAGCGATTTCACGGTGGCCAGACGCCGCAAGACTCCGAAAGGCCTGGTTAAGTCCGATGCTTATGTCGGGCAGCACACTCGGCACACCCTGCACCTCCCGGTTCACGAGCACAATCGGCTTTGCATCAGCCAGCTCACGGATGGTGTCATCATCCATATCAGGGCTTACCAGCAAGAGACCGTCCACTGTTTCCATCAGACGAGGGCCAGCACCACTTCTTGTCCCTGCCCCGGCTGATGACATTTGGAGCGATAAGGCATAGTCCCGGCTGGCGGCGACGCGTTGGGCCGCACAGATGACGTCATAGAATGCCGGATTTTGGGTCTTGGGGATTAACAGTCCGAGGGTGGTGGTGCGCCCTGTGGGCAAGGCCCTTGCGAAGGGGTTCGCAAGGTACTTCAGCTCAGCGGCGGCTTCATCAATGCGCTTCTTCGTCCCGGTGTTCACCCTTCCCGGTGTGCTGAAAGCCCGGGAGACTGTTGATGGGTGGACGCCTGCCATCCGCGCAACGTCGTAGATGGTTGCACGGGAATGCACTGATTTTGCCACAGCTCCAGCCTCCCTTCGTTGTTCCGTAGCGATAATGAGGGCAATGATGTTCGCTCAATTGTTCAAAGGTCGACAAAGCGTCCCTTTGAGAAAATGCCCTCTTAATGACTCTCCCGTGACAGCCCAGAAACTGGAAGAGTGCCTTTCATGTAGAAGGTATTTCGATTGGTAATAATTCGAAGGGGCTGACTCAGTCCGGCTCCGTTCACTTCGGCAATCGCACGGAAGACAGGTCCAGGACCTGCTTACGATAGGTCGCGCCGGTCTAGGACCTGGGCCGGTATCACCAGAGCAAGGACAACGCCCGAGCTCTCTGGCGATAACACCAATGCTCCGTCCGACAAGCAGGAGGTTCCCGATAGGGATCCGTTCCGACGTAGAGGAACCCGGGGAGTGGCAGCGAATGCGACATAGGAGCAACCTTTTTGATGTCTCCGAACTTGAGAACAAGTGATCGTGCCGCCATCGAGTCCCCGAGCGCCGGCTGATTCCCACAATCCAGAAGGTCTCATAATGCCCATTCCCTGCTTCATCAGCGAGCATAGTGAGCCCGTGCAGCATTCTTGGAGGGACCGGTTGCAGTTCCTAAAGGCTCAGGCGCTGCTACGACCAGTAGTACGCCGAGGCCGCGAATTGGTTAACTTTGCGACCGCCCCTGACACTTGGCGTTCCCCCACTTAGATCGCCTACTGGATCGGAGTGCTCAGTCCCTCGTCACAGCTGCCCGCTCGAGACCGGCGTGACGAAGTACCTGTTGTTCCGTATGCCCACAACGTATTGGCCAGGTCCCACTTCAATCGGCGTTGCGAGATCCTGCTCCGCATAGCTCTTTATTGTGGCGTTTGCGGTGTTCGACGGGAGTGCGACCGTTGCTGAACATCCTCCCGGAACGTCGATTTCCAGTCGATGCTCATTCGGGGTCCACGTGGCCTTGATCGTCCCCCGGACGGTCGGTCGTTCGACGTGAAGCCGTTCAAGCCCGCTACATTGGGGTCGGACTGTGAAGTGAGAAAAGCCCGGCGCGAGTGGTGAGATCCCCATGAGGACTTCGCTTACTAGGAAAGTCGGGGAGGCCGC
The DNA here is from genome assembly GCF_042788025.1 of Paenarthrobacter sp. YIM B13468. Lineage (NCBI taxonomy): Bacteria > Bacillati > Actinomycetota > Actinomycetes > Micrococcales > Micrococcaceae > Paenarthrobacter > Paenarthrobacter sp. YIM B13468. The sequence goes on from NZ_JBHZPI010000010.1 coordinate 81,200, forward strand.
CCAGGGATGGGAGTGCGTGAGATTCGGCTTAAGACTTTCGTCCCACGCTTCCATGGTTGAACCGGCGCCTAAATCCAACATGTGCTTCCACCCCCGTATGCCCTGCCCTGTTATGAAGCCCACAACTTCTTCGGGCCCACCCGCGATAGCAAGCGCTTCTAAAAAGAAGGGCGCTGCATAAACGCTGCAGTTCATGCCCCGAAGGAGGAGGTGCTGCGCAAGTTGGGCGTAGTTAGTATGCTCCGGAACGCCCCACGCCAGCGGGAACGCTGTTGCGTGGACGGCATGGTGATCGATCGGAGTGAGGTCTTGGTAGAGCCCATCGCGGTATGCCCCGGTGTTGCCGTCATAGAGTAGCTCGTTCATTGCAGAACGGAGGCGGGCGGCAATCCTTGAGAGACGGCCGGCACTTTCTGCGTGTCCAAGGGCGCTCTCCAATGTAGCCATACAAATGAGCGACCGATAACCTATGGCGTTTACTACGGTGTTGTAGTAAGCGAAGACGTACCCGTCGCGTTCGCTCCGCGGCCAGTCAACTATGTCGCAGTCAGGGCGTCCTTGGGAGCCGTCCGAGCCTTCGTCTTTTCCGAGCAGTCCCGTCTTGGGGTCCAGCCACTGGAGGGGGAGTTTCTCCGCGAGGACCTCCCGATGGCGACTGACGAATTCCAGATCTCCCGTCTCCATATAGTAGTCATGGACTGCCAGGACAATGTACATCGGCCACTCAGTGGGCCAAGTACGCCGCGTCATCAAATACTCGAGTGAGTAAGCGGCCAGGGCAGTGTCGCTTCCAACCGCAAAATTGGCACGCATCTGCAGGTAGGCGTCGGCTTCGTAGGGTTCCCGTTCACGCGTCCAGGAGTCCACATACAAGTTGCCGTTGCTTGATTCCAGTGTTGCGCGGCTAAGCTCCCATATGCGGTCCAAAACGGCGTTCGATGAGGATTGCTTACCGACAAAATCTTCGGGGTAGACATGGTTTATTGCGGCAAAGTCAGCAGGCGAAAGTCCTCGAGGAGCGTTTAAGACCTCAGCGTATCGGAACACCCGCAATCCCCACGTCTCGGAAAGGGCTGAGGTCTCTGGCATCAGCCACGTGTCTTGATAGGTGTTGGTTGTGGCGAGTTGAAACTTGACTGCCCCGTCCTGCCCGAGGACTTCCCCGTACCGGATCAGCACTGCGCGGCCACTCCATTCCTCACCGCCAAGGCGTAAGCCACCCACCAAGGTTTTCCCGTAGTCCAAGATATAACGGTGCGGTTCTACCTCTTGTAGCCGGACCGGCAAGGAGTTCTGTAGCTGCACTTTGGCCATTGTGCTGGGTTGCAGGCGTTTGAACACGGGACGTATGTCGACGGGTTGCCAACCTTCTGCTGAGAAGCCGGGTTTGGCGAAACCGTAGGGAAACGATGGTCCGCATAAATTCTCTACCGGCGCAGAAAAGAATGATGTGCCGATGCTGCCGACGTTCGGGTATATACCGTCCCCGCCCAGACCTTGCCAGGTCGCATTAGAGGGGACTTCAAGAATGCTACCGTCGGCAAACCCTACCGCGAGCAGGATCTGAACTCTTTGTTCTCTAGTTGTATAGGCTTGCAATCCGATCGCATTCCGCCCGTCGGTGAGTAGCGCCGTGACATCAAAGCCGTCGAAGCGCGTCTCGTCCGAGACAGAACGGGTTGGACCCAAGCCCGCAAATTGGCCGTTAACCCAAGCTTTATAGACAAACTGGCGCGCGGGTTCGGCTGAAGAGGCCGTCGCGAACAGTGTCGCCCAGATAGGCTGTCGCCCGGATGGAATCATGAATTCGGTTCTAAGGAAGGCCCACTCGTTAGGTGCCGGCCACAAGGAGTCCGAGTTGGCTGCGACTTCCAGAGCGTCATTGCGTACCGACCCGCAAGCCAGCGAGGTTGATCCGTTCCGGTAGTTCTCGTGGAAAAGCACGTCACCATTGGGGTCGGTTAGATTGAGTTCAAAGACCGTGAAACGTCCTTTGGACGACCCGCAAAGACCAATTCCACCATGAAGAAAGGAGCTATTTGTCACACTGCCAGCCGCTTCACCGTCTAGGCTTACCGAAAGAGCGCTGCCCATAGCCGACACTGTGACCTCATGAACATCGCCTACCGTAAGGTCGGGCGCAGGGAATTGTCCCAGAACGGATTCCACACCTTCGGAAACAAGGCTGATCCTGACCTCAGCCAGGGAAGGATCAAGCCAGCAGACGTACCCGTCACCCCCACTGCGGGCGCGGAACCGGATTCCTGCCGCCAGACCGTCCGGCACTGCCTTCACGTTCGGCCGCATAGGAAACGTAAAGGATGCTCTGACGACGTAGTCGGTCAACTGTGTTTCGCTGCTAGCGGGGGCCCAGATTGGAGTTGCCATTGCCCATCCCCCGTCTGGGGCGGTCCCGAACGCGCTTTCAGACGACCAGGGCGACCAATTTCTTGCCGCCGAATCACACGTGCGGACACGCCACTTGAATCTGCCTCCTTTGGGAAAGGTCCTCCCCGGCACGATGAGCCGGTGCTCGGATCCCTCATCCGATTCGAACTCCCATACGCCGTTATCCCCCCAGCCGGCAATGTAGGGAGCCACCTGAACCTGATACTGCGGCTGGGCCGAAGCGGTCAGCCGCCACGACAGTACAATCTCGCGGTCTGGATCTAGATCGAGGGGAGCAGCCAGAGCCTGCGCCGCCAGTCCCCAGGGAGAGCTTTCATTGTTCATAGGTTTAGGGTCTTCCTGCTCTAATTAGTCGAGTCGCATTTTCAATGTTGCCTACGGGATCTCGCGCTGCTTGCAAGACCGCGGGTGCCCGGCAGAACCCAGGCGTGCGGCAACGCTGCAGATGTCATAACTGCTGGTGGCGTGGACCCCGATGATTCATCACCTTCTTCTCCTTCTGCCCCCTTGGGTGAATGGCGGCGCAGAGACCTAATGCCTCAATCCGCTGAGTATGACGAGCGCACCGAAGGCCCCCTTCGTCTACACGCCTGTGCACTTTCACTCCCTGACGGAACTGTGCCTACGACGTCCCGGGGGTATGCAGCAAGTAGGTCCGCATGCATGAAAATTCAAACTCAACTCTGCACTCACCAAGGAATTCCTGGAACGACGAGTTAGGAATGGAAACTATTTCGCAATTGAATACCTTGATAGTGGGGGTGGAGGTGGGCGCAGGTGTAGTACGGCTCCGAGGGCCTGTACGGTAGGGATTGAAACTGTCAGATGGCTTGTGTCTGGAACGGAGAAGTTAGCTGGTCCCGGCTGCAGTGCGCCCGCATTACTCACACATCTCACAGTCCGTCAGCAATGAATGGAAGCTCAGGTCTGGTGCAGGTCTACTGGCAGGAGATTTCCGCCTAGGCCCTTGCCCCAAAGCTCATCTTCCACTTGTGTCGCTGATCCGGATATACGTCCCCGGTTGGTTTTCGACTATGCGTCTCCCGGCAACTCCTCTTCGGGCATTAGCCAAAGGATTGAGCCGTCTGCCATGACGTCCGCAGCTCTTCCTCGACCAGCCACGCGTTCAGCGATGTGTACCTCTACGTTTTGATTTTCAAGAGTGGACCAGTCATCGACTGGTTGCCGTGGGAAAGCTACGGGTGAATGCTCCGCTGGGTTGCTTGACATGTCTTCCTGGTGATGCGTCCGTTCCATTCAAGAGGCTCCAAGGCTTCTTTCGTGCACGGTACTTTGCCATATGTTCGATCCTCCCGTGACCTCCAGTACCTTCGGCTAGTTGGGAGTTAGGACGGCGAAACGTGTACTCGAGATGGTGGATGGGGGCTAGCCCGCCGCAGAGGTGGTGACCCACACATCGAGGTGCGAGAGTTCTGCGGCTGTAACGCTGCCAAACGGCGGCTGACGCCGATTCAGCCCTGACGGTTCGTGCCGGGCCTGGGTCTGGCGGTCACAGGTGCTATTCCTCTGCGCCGGTCACCTACCCTGTTTTCGATCGTGCCGATGCCCTCAACGGTCATCCGGACCACGTCGCCGGTCTTCAGCGGCGGCGGGGTCTGGGCGCCATTGCGCCCCCAGAGTTCGGCCAGGCAGCCGCTCCCGCAGGTGCCGGAGCCCAGCACGTCGCCAGGGCGCACCACGGAGTCCTGGGAGGCGTAGGCCACGAGCTCGGCGAATGGCCAGCCCATGTTGGAGAGCAGGTCCTGGCCAATCTGTTCGCCATTGACGTGCACGGACATGGAGATGGGCAGGAACCCCTCGGCATCGTGCCGGTCCTCGAACTCATCGGCGGTGACAATCCAAGGCCCCAGGGTGTTGGCGAAGTCCTTGCCCTTGCATGGGCCCAGACTGACCTTCATTTCCCGGCGCTGCAGGTCCCTCGCGGACCAGTCGTTGAGGATGGTGTAGCCGAGGATGTGCCGGTGGGCGTCCGCGGCGGAGAGGTTGCTGCCGTCACTGCCCGGCACATGGCCGACGACGGCGGCGACTTCCGTTTCGAAGTCCAGGTCATTGCAGCCGGCGGGAATTCCGATGACCGCACCGGTTCCGGTCACCGTGTGCGGGTTGGTGAAGTAGAACGTGGGTGCCTCGTACCATTCCGGGACCACGCCGGCGACGCCGTCGATGCTCTTCCGCACACCTTCGACGTGTTCTTCGAACGCCACGAAGTCGCGGATGGTGGCGGGTTTCAAGGGGGCGAGCAACTGCACGTCTGCAAGCCGAACCGGGGCGCCGGACCCGATGGTGTGCCGGGCAATTTCCAGAGTCGCTTCGAGCCCGGCGTCCAGCAGGGATTGCACGTCCTGGCCCTGGGGGAGGGCGTGGCAGGCGCCGCCGTCAACAAAGCCGGACTGCGTCCCGCCGTCGTACTCCCAACGGGCAATTTTGACCATGTATCTGTTCCTTAGGCTGACTGGCTGGTGGTGCGGACGGAAGCGGGCGTGATGCCCAGGGCGGCGGCATTGCCTGCCAGCACTCGTGCCCGTTCCTCTTCCGGAAGGCGCGCTTCCAGGACTTCCGCCACGGGCTGGTCCGAGCCCATGTCGAACGGGTAGTCAGACCCCAGCAGCACCTGCTCCGGCCCGGCGGCCGCCACCAAGGCGCGCAGTTCCGCCGGACTGTGGACCAGCGAGTCGAAGTAGAGCTTCTTGAGGTAGGACGACGGCGGTTCGGCGCAGCCGTGTGCCTCCGGCCGGACCCGCCAAGCACGGTCGGAGCGGCCCAAGGTGGTGGGCAGGTAGCCGCCGCCATGCGCAGCCAGGACCTTGATTCCCGGGTGTCGGTCCAGGACGCCGCTGAAGATCACGTGGGACAGGGCCACGGCGTTTTCGGCGGGCTGGGAGACGGTGTTGGCCAGGTAGAACCTGTCTAGCCGCTCATCCAGCGAGCAACCGAACGGGTGCAGGAACACCAGGGCGCCCAGTTCCTCAGCCCGGGACCAGAAGGCCTCCAGCCGGGGGTCCGAGAGCTCAATCGTGCTGCGCTCCGGGTCGGCGGGTGTAGCGGCGAACGATCCGATTTCGACGCCGAGCAGCCCGCACTCGAGGACTGCGTTCTCAAGGGCCTCCACCATGAGGTGCGGGTGCTGGAGCGGAACCAGGCCCACGCCGTTAAGCCGGTCCGGTGCGCGGTCCACGAGGTCCCGCACGGCCTGGTTGGCCTCCGTGGCCACTTCCATGGCCAGTTGTTCGCCGGCGAAGTAGTAGAAGTGCGACGGCGACGGTGAGACCAACTGCACATCCACGCCTTGGGCGTTCATGTCAGCGAGTCGGCGGTCCAGGCCGGTCAGCTGCGGCCAGCGGTCCTTGATCATCCTGCCCGAAGACGCCATCGACTCCGGTCCGTTGCGCCGCACCTCCAGGGCCTGCTGCGCACCGAAGCCGTCGGGGTCAGCTTCTGCCACCAGTTGCTGGAGGGCAGGAAGCAGGATGTGGGCGTGGACGTCCACGACGGGCAGGGGGCTGGAAACTGGCATGGTTCTTCCTTGATGGGCGGGACAGGCGTGAACGGGGCCGCTTAGCGGACCGCTATGGGGTTGACCGGCGATCCGACGGCTCCGGTGATAGGCAGGGGAGCGGCGGTGAGCAGGAAGTCGTACCGTCCGTCGGCCGCACACGCTTCGGCCAGCGCGTCCGGGTCCCACATCTCTCCGAGGAACAGGCCCAGGTTGGGGATGGCGATCTGGTGGAGGGGCTGGAACGCGGCGTCGAACTCGTTGGGACGGACTTCGAAGCCCCAGGTGTCGGTGGCGATGCCGGCGATTTCGCTGCGGTGAAGCCAAGGCGCGGTGCTGAAGGAAAGGCCGGGGGCGGCGCCGCCGGCGTAGTCGCCCCAGCCGTCGCGCCGGACCCGGGTGTACTGGCCGGTGCGGATCACCACGATGTCGCCGCGGCGTACTGCGGAACTCGGACCTTGGATCTCGATGGTCCGTTGCAGGTGTTCCGGGGTGATGGCGAACCCGTCGGGAAGTTCGCCGTCGTTCCTTCCCAGTTCGGGTCCGAGCGCCCGGCCGACGTCGAGCAGGACGCCGCGGGTGACGATTTTGGCAGCGGCGGTTTCGATGCCGGTGACCAGGTCGCCCTCGGAGGTGACCACGTCCCCGGCGGCGCGGCCGTTCCATGCCTTGCCCTGGTCGAAGATGTGGCCCAGGCCGTCCCACTGGGTGGAGCACTGCAGCGGCATGGCGATCACGTCGTCTGCGCCGCCGAAGCCGTGCGGGAAGCCCTGGTTGCCGCGTTCGGCATCGACGCCGGTGTCCGTCATGGTGTGGACGGGGTTGGTGCGGCGACGCCAGCCCTTCTGCGGGCCGTTGGTGTCGAACGGCTGGGATAGCGAGAACGCCTCGCCGGTCTTTACCAGTGCTGCGGCTTCGATGCGCTTGCCGGCGTCGATGAAGTTCAGGGTGCCTAGGACGTCGTCCTGGCCCCAGCGGCCCCAGTTGTTGTGGGCCTGCGCCATGGCCCGGATGCTGCCGAGCGGATCGTCACGCCGGATGACCGGGGAATCAGTTGATTCCCCGGTTCCGGTGATACGTGCTGTGTCCTGTGTGGTCACGGCTGAACCTCGTCCTTGCAGTGGATGAGCTGGGTGCCCAGCCCGGTGATGGTGCCTTCCATCACGTCCCCGTCCTGGAGCAGACGTCCCCAGTGCTGGCCGTTTCCGGCGGGGCTGCCGGTGAGGACCAGGTCGCCGGGGCGCAGCGGCATGATCTGGGAGGCTTCGCTGACAAGCTTGGCCACTCCGAAGATCATGTCCTGCGTGGTTTCGTCCTGCATGGCTTTGCCGTTGAGTTTCAGGGTGACCTGGACGTCCTGCGGGTCGCCGAAGAACTTGGCCGGGACCAGGAGCGGGCCGGTGGGCAGGAAGCCGGGGGCGTTCTTGGCGCGGTACCAGTCCGAGCCGATGGCGGGCATGTCCTTGCGGAAAACGTACTCGCGGGTGGTGATGTCGTTGACCATGGTGTAGCCGAACACATACTCCAGGGCTTCCTCGGGGGTGACCCGGAACACCGTCTTTCCGATCACTGCCGCCAGTTCCAGCTCCCAGTCGTGGGACTTGGAGTAGGACGGCAGGGTGAGATCGTCCGTGGCGGATGCGATCGCAGTCGGGAGGCCGATGAAGAAGTACGGCGTGCCCTGGCCTGCGCGCTTGTCCATCATGGCGGCGGTCTTGGCACGCACTTCCTCCTCGTCCTCGCCGGGTTCGCGGTGGGCTGCGGCGAGGTCGATGACGTGCTTGCGGTAGTTCGCGCCGGTCTGCAGGACCTGCGCTGGCTCCACCGGAGCAAGGATTTCGACGTCGGCCAGGGCTAGGCCGGTGTCCTTGCCTGCGGAGGCGGCCAGGGAGTCCAGCTGGCTTTCGGTGGTGTCCCAGTGCTCGATCAGGGAGTTGATGTCCCCGTCCAGCGGCAGGACCCGGTCTTCAACCAGCAGGCCGGCGCGGGCCTTGGCGTCGCCGGCTTCCTGAAAACGGATGAGTGCATAGGTTTCAGCCATGGTGTCTTAGCCCCGGCCCTGCTTGGCGTACGGGTTCAGGAGGGCTTCCTTCATCTCGGGGGAGGCGCCTTCTTCGGTGGCGGTGAAGCCCTCGGCCGGCGGGAAGGACTCGGTCATGGAGTGCGGCATGGCGCCGTTCTTGTAGAAGTTGTTGGAACCCTCGGACGGGTGCCAGGTGTTGGCTTCCCAGTCCGGGACGTAGTTGCGGTAGCCGCCAGAGTTGAGCTCCACGCGCAGCCCCGAGGGGTCGCGGAAGTAGAGGAAGTTCTGCTCACCCACGCCGTGGATGGACGGGCCGTATTCCATCGGGGTGCCGTTTTCCATCATCACGTCGGCCGTGCGGAGCAGGTCCTCGGTGGTGTCCACCCAGAAGGCGATGTGGTTGACGCGGCCGGGGCGGCTGGAGGTATCCAGGACAACGCCGAGGTCGTGGGACTTTTCGTTGGTGGTCAGCACGGAGAAGACAGTGATGGGGGCTTCGTCCAGGTCCACGAAGGCCATCACGCGGAAGCCCAGGGCTTCGTTGTACCACTTGGCGAAGCCGCGGACGTCGGAGGACGCCACGGTGACGTGGTCAAGGAAGCGGGGGGCGGCGGCGTGGCTGCTGCGGCGCTCGGGGCGGTCCGGGTAGGTGGACTCGAAGCCGGGCTCGGCCACGAACTTTTCCACGTCGTAGAAGAGGCGCATGGGGTGGCCGTAGGGGCCGGTGAATTCGTAGGCCTTGCCGTAGCGGTGGCCGCCGGTGGTCCAGGTGCCCTGCACGCCGGTCGCTTCGATGCGCTGGGCTGCTGCTTCAAGGGCTGCCTCGGAGTTGGTGCGCCAGGCCATCCGGCCCAGGGACGCTTCGGGTCCTTCGGTGATCACCAGGCTGTAGCGGTAGTAGTCGCCCCAGCAGCGCAGGTAGACGTTCCCGTCCACACGGTCGATGATGCGCATGCCGAATCTTTCCTCGTAGAACCGGGCCGAGGCTTCGACGTCCGGGCTGGTGATCTCGAGGTGGGCAAGATGAGAGAGTGGAGTTTCCACGTGGTCACTTCCTTCTGGAGCAGAATTCGATCCCGGAGTGTCGGGGACATCACCACTATGGAGGCGCATGGGTATTTGTCATAGACCGATTTCCGAATGCCAAATATCAGCAGATTGTATGGTTTGAAGCCGGTAGCATAGGTCACCATCATCTTGGGCTTGTCCGTTCGACCGCCCCGACCAGTAAAAAGGAACCTCATGAATGACCTGCCGAATAATGCGTTGGCACACGATCCCCCCTCTGTGGCTGCCAGTGGGCGTGGCGTCAGTGGTGAAGCGGTCCAAATGTCCGGATCCTGTTGCTGCGGTGGCGGCAGGGACCAGAAGGTAGGGAGAGGGGGGAGCGGCTTGGTAAGTAACGGAGACCCATTCTCTGGGGTGATCCATGACGATGCGCTTATACCTGGCGGTGTTTTCTCGATGGGCGACGCCTTCGGCGAGGGCTATGCTGCCAACGGCGAAACGCCGGTCCATGAGGTCAGCATCGACACGTTTCGCATGGACAGGAGCGTGGTGACCAATGAGATGTACAGCAGGTTTGTGGATGCGACAGGATACAAGACGGAGGCTGAGCTTTACGGTAATTCCGCGGTGTTCCATCTGCTCCTCGCGGCACCTCCCCAGGATGTTTTAGGACAAGCTTCCGGGGCGCCCTGGTGGCTTAGCGTGCAAGGAGCTCATTGGCGGAACCCCGGAGGATCCAACTCGCACTGGTCCGACTTTCCTGACCACCCCGTGGTCCACGTTTCCCACGGCGACGCCCTGGCCTACTGCGAGTGGGCGGGGCGTCGCCTGCCTACGGAAGCGGAGTGGGAGTATGCCGCTCGGGGAGGGCTTTCGGGAAAGCGCTATGCTTGGGGTGACGACCTCTATGGTCCCCAGGGTGAGCACCTCTGCAACATTTGGCAGGGTACTTTTCCGGACGCCAATTCAGCTGATGACGGATATCTTGGGACAGCGCCCGTCCGGACCTTTCCACCTAATGGTTACGGGCTATACGAGGTGGCCGGCAATGTTTGGGAATGGTGCTCGGACTGGTACCTGCCCCGGTACTACCGCAACTCGCCCCGAGAGAATCCACAGGGGCCGACCATCGGAGCAGGGCGCGTCATGCGGGGCGGGTCATACCTTTGCCACGACTCCTACTGCAACCGCTACCGTGTTGCAGCCAGAACTTCGAACACCCCTGATTCATCAAGTGGAAACTGCGGATTCCGCACTGTCGCGAGATGAAACGCTCAGCCCATCCAAGCTGATCGGCTTCAGTTCCAAATCTATACAGTTCTCTAATAGTTTGTATCTGAAGATTGGACTTTCTTAGATACATGAGGCGCGTCACGCTTGTAGTCGAATCAACTCGAAACTGCATCCGGAACGCCTAGGGAATCAACGCGGACCCCTCCTCCACGCCCTGTCTTTTCTGGTGCTCGACGCATGAGAAGGGACGGACGGAGTGGCCAGGCCTAGTTTCATCGTCATCCATACTGACCAGCACCGGGCTGACTGCTTGGGCATCGAAGGTCAGCGGCGGGTATTCACCCCGAACTTGGATTACCTTGCCGTCAGCGGGGCCAGGTTTTCAGCGGCCTATTCCACTTGTCCCGTATGTATCCCGCAACGGCTGACGTTCCTGACGGGTCAGCTTGCCTCCACTCACGGAGTTCAAGGCAACATTGGAATTCCGTACTTGCCGATGCAAAACTCTCTGCCTCATGTCTTGCGCAACGGCGGCTATCAGACGGCGCTCGTGGGTCGGACCTTTCATACTGTTCCTTCAGATGATCCGAATGGGTTCGAGTACTACGTCCCGGGTGACCCGAGTTCGGAGTTGAAGGAAACTAAGGACCACTTTTTCCAGTTTCTTCGGAAGAATGCCCCCGGTCATGCAGGCGGCTACTACGGCAACGGGACGGGAAACAATTCCCTCATCGCGGCGCCTTTCCACATGGATAACGAGTTCCATCACACTCAGTGGACCACCGAGGAGGCACTGAAATTCCTGGGCGCCCGGGATACGGGGCGTCCCTTCTTCCTTTCCGTCGGCTACTACGCGCCGCACGGTCCACTCAATCCCCCTGAAGAATTCTTCAACCGGTACTACAACCGCAACGACGTCGATCAGCCAGCAGTTGGAGACTGGGACATCCCGCCGGTCGCGAATTGGAATCCTGACAGGACAGGCTACGTCAAGCTCGACGGGGAGCTTCTTAAATCCGTTCAGGCGGGCTACTACGGAAACATCACTTTCGCGGACTTCCAGATCGGGCGTATTCTGTCCGCGGCGGCTCGCCTCCCCAATACCTACATCATTTTTACGTCAGACCATGGCGAGAACCTAGGCGATCACTACCTATACCACAAGTCACGGCCATATCAAGGGGCGACTCACATCCCGTTCCTGATTTCGGGTCCGGGTATCTCTCCACTTCAAGTTCGCGATGAGCCGATCGGGTGGCATGACACTCTGCCCACCGTCCTTGAGTTGGCTGGACTGCCCTGCCCCGACGGCGTAGACGGGGAGAGCATCGTCCCCCTGCTAAGTGGAAGCGGCGAACAGGCCTGGAGGGAGTATCTCCATAGTGAGAATTCCCTCAGGGGAGCGCACGCCGGCATGTACCCGGCACTTCCGGGGCAGCAGGTAGAAGGCAACCTCGTGTACGAACCTAGTTGGCATTCCTTGACGGACGGTAGATGGAAGTACATCTGGTTCGACAGTTCAGGCGCGGAGCAGCTCTTCAATCTGGTCGAGGATCCTCATGAACTCGTCGACCTTGCAACCAAGGACGAACAGGCCGAAAACCTGATCGCCTGGCGGCGTCTCCTGGCAAAGACACTCCAGGGACGCCCTGAAGGCTTCACGGCAAATGGGGAAGACCTCATTGCCGGACGGCCGCATGCACAGCTATCGGAATCCGCCGAACAACTAATGCGGGAACGCATCAGCCAGGGCTTCGATATCGCGTACAAGCACTACAACAAGCCCCGCCGCCCTTAAGGCGGCCAGCAGAACACACGGGCACGGCGGCCTACCACTGCGCGCCCGCCTTCAACTTTGTACCAGCGTGAGGATGCACATGAGCCCATCAAACAACAGCCCCTACCCTGTCCGCGGCTACGAAGGATTCAAGGGAGTAATCAATGAGCGCGCCTCGGAATCGATTCCCTCCTGGCCCAAGCAGCGCCGCGCGAAGCCAGGTGCGCCCAACGTCGTCTTGATGCTTCTTGATGATATGGGCTTTAGCGACATCTCGCCCTTTGGTGCGGAAATCGACACCCCTACTCTGGCAGAGATAGCGGCGGAGGGCTATCGGTTGAACAACTACCAAACTCCGCCGATGTGCGCTCCAGCCCGGGCCGCGATCCTAACCGGACTAAATCCCCACCGCGCCGGATTTGCCTTCGTGCCGCATATGGATCCGGGTTTTCCAAATACAGCAATGGAGTTGCCGCAGGACGCACCTACTCTGGCGGAAAACTTCCGTGCCGGCGGGTATGCAACGTTTATGGTCGGCAAATGGCACTTGACGGTCGAATCCAAGATGCACGACGGCGCGGCCAAAGACAGCTGGCCCATCCAGCGGGGCTTCGACCGGTATTACGGGTGCATGGATGGCTTCACTTCGCTTTTCCACCCGCACCGCTTGGTGCAGGACAATGCACAGGTGGTGGTGGACGAGTACCCTGAGGGCTTCTACCTCACAGATGACCTGACAGACCGCGCCCTCGAAATGATCAAGTCATCGCGGGCCGCTGACCCGCTGAAACCGTTCTTCCTTTACTACTCGCACCAGGCAGTCCACGCACCCCTTCAGGCTAAAGCCGCAGACATCGAGAAATACCGCGGCCGGTACGAGTCCGGCTGGGATCACATCCGATCTGAACGCTTCGCTCGCCAAATCCGCAGCGGATTGTTCCCCGAGGGCACCCAGTGCGCGCCCCGCAATACAGAACCCGGCATGGAAGTTGTGCCTTGGGCGTCCCTAAGCGAGGAGCAAAAAGACCTGTTCGCACGGTACATGGAGGTATACGCCGCCATGATCGACAATGTGGACCAGAACCTCAAGAGGATAACGGACCACCTCAAGGAATCCGGCGAGTACGAAAATACAATCGTCGTTTTCACCTCCGACAACGGGGGAGCGGCCGGCGGAGGCATCGGTGGCACCCGCAGCTACTTCAGTGGCTTCGGTGCCCGCAATCCGGCAATGCCGCTGGAGTGGACAAACGATGTTCCCCGGGATCCTGACCTGATCGGCGGCCCGCAGGCATACGTCCACTACCCCCACGGCTGGGCTTATGCCTCCAACACCCCCTTCCGACTGTATAAATCGCATACTTACGGAGGCGGCGTCCGTGTCCCCATGCTGCTGTCGTGGCCGGCCGGGCTTCCCCGGACAGTGGCCGACGACGGCCTTCGGACACAGTACGCGTATGCGACAGACCTGGGAGCCACACTGATGAAGCTCGCGGGTGTTGAGCCCCTAACCGACTTCAAGGGCCGCCAGGCCGTCGAAACCGACGGCCGCTCCTTTGATGAATGGTTGCGGGACCCCGCCCTGCCAACGCGCCACACGGAACAGTATGTTGAGTTGGGCGGACGCAGATCCTTCATGGACGGACGATGGAAAGCAATTGAACCGCACGCCAATGGACCCAGTTGGGGAGAAAGCGGGTGGGAACTTTACGACGTCGAGGCAGATCCAACCGAGCTCCACGACCTGGCGTCCGAATACCCGGGACGGGTCCGTCAAATGGCCGAGGGATGGAAAGCTGCCGCCTGGTACAACCAGGTATTTCCGCTCAACGATGACTACTCCATGATGCGCAACCGTCCCTCCACCGAGCTTCTTTTCGAAGAACCCGTGATCCTCTATCCGGGCACGCCAACACTGGAACGCTACCGCTCCAACAAACTCATCCGGATGCGTTCCTTCCGCATCGATATCCGCTTGGACCACCGCTATGGCAAAGAGGGCGTCCTTGTTGCCCACGGCGACCAGGGGGGCGGCTACTGCCTGTACGTCAAAGCGGAGACGCTGCACGTGTCGTACAACCAGTACGGCGAGATTAAGCGGACGTCTGTAGCGATTTCCGAGGGCCTGCAGGAGATCCAGGTGCAATTCCAGACGACACCGGACTTCAAATGGGATATCGAGGTCAAAGTCATGGGTCAACAAGTCCGACTCGGCCCGGTACTCCAGCTCACCGGCGGTATGTGTCCATTTACCGGCATCAGCGTCGGTCTTGACCGCGGCGGCCCCGTGGACTGGGAACTACACCAAAGACACGGATCATTCCCCTATAACGGGCTGCTCTCCTCTGTCCGCTACACACCTGGACCCAAAGCAGCTTACAACCGCGAGCAAATCATCGACCTTGAGCAGGAAGTAGCGAAAGTCTACGACTGAGCCTATCGATGCGCGCTTGTAGCCCTTCAGATATAGAGAGACGTCATGGAAAAGCCCAACGTACTGTGGATCACCACTCACGACATCAACCCCGACCTTGGCTGTTATGCGGGGGTATGGCCTGGTGCCGAATTCTCCATCACACCCAACCTTGACAGGCTGGCAAGAGAAGGGGCCCGGTTCGACCAGGCCTTTGCCGCCGCCCCCGTATGCGCACCTGCACGATCCGCGATCATGACCGGTTGCTACCCGACATCCATCGGGACCATGCACATGCGGACAAGAGCAGTGCCCCCACCTGAGGTGCGCCTGCTGCCGGAGTACTTCCGGCAGGCCGGCTATTACTGCACCAACAACTGGTACACAGACTTTCAGGTGGACGTCCCAAACACGGTGTTTGACGATTGTTCCCCTACAGCCCACTGGCGGAACAGGCCGGAGCCAGGGACGCCGTTCTTTGCGGCCTTCCAAGGCATGACGACACATGAGTCCCAAATTCACCTGAACGAGGAAGCCTTCGCCAAGGCCACTCCGAACGTTCAAGACGACCAGCGCCACAGCCCGACAGAGGTTCCGCTTCCGCCGTACTACCCGGATACGGAAGTGTTCCGTTCGGCATTGTCCCGGTATTTTGACCTCATCACCGAGATGGACCACTGGGTGGGCGGCATCCTTGATCAGTTGGAGGAAGACGGCTTAACCAATAACACGATTGTCGTGTTCTGGAGCGACCACGGACGGGGCATGCCCAGGGCAAAACGGTGGGCCACGGAAGCGGGCCTCCGCGAACCGCTCATCGTACGCTGGCCGGAGAAAATCGCCCCGGGCACGGTGATTACAGACGTGGTGCAAACCCTTGACCTTGGTCCGACCATGCTCAAGGCCTGCGGCCTTCCCGTCCCTGGGCATATGCAGGGCGTGCCGTTCCTTTCCGCGAACGGGCAGATTGTTCACGGAACAAACGAATACGCGTTCGGAGGCCGGGACCGAATGGATGAGGCGGAAGACACCTCCCGGACAGTCCGGGACGCCAAGTTCCGATATATCCGCCACTTTCACCCCGACCGCGCAGCTCTTCCCCATACGAGCTACCCGGACCAGCTGGCGACCTGGGCGGAACTGCGTAACCTGGCCAAGCAAGAGGCCAGCCAGATCGGTCGCGGTGAGCCACGCAGTCTCTTCACCGACCTCCAACGCACACTCGTAGCATCGACTAAGCCGGAGGAGGAGCTGTATGACATCTCGGCTGACCCGCACGAGACTTGCGACCTCGCCAGCAACCCGAACTACAGGTCAACAGTGGCGCGCATGCGGAGGGTTCTAAAGGACTGGCAAGACCGATATGGAGACCTCGGCCTGATAAACGAAGACACGCTCATCGATATGTGGCGCCCGGGGGGTGTACGGCGGGAGACCGCCGCACCTGTAGTCACCGATACCCCTCACGGCTTCGAGGCGACGTGTGAAACCCCAGGAGCGTCCATCGGTTGGACCACCGTTGCTCCCGGAGCCACCGGGCGAACCCTTGGAATGCTTGAACGCCTTGGCGGGTCGCCAGAGGACGACGGACGGGATTGGCAGTTATATACAGGCCCGGTGGAATCGGCTGGACGATCATTATGGTTTAAGGCCTGGAGGCTTGGGTTCGAACCGAGCCCGGAAGTTTCCTTTGGCAAGCCTCCCCAGCTTGTTGCAACCAACGAACGGTCGAGCTCGTGACGCTAGCAGCGCAAGCATCGTGGCTCTCTCTTCCCCGCGCTTCCAGGACGACATGACGCGGGGAACAGTCAAGGGAATCGATCTCAATCTGGTGCCGCTGCTACAGGTGCTCCTCGAGGTCCGGAACGTCTCTCGGGCCGCGGAGCAGCTTCAAATCAGCCAGCCCGCGGCCAGCACCGGCTTGGCACGTCTTCGCCGGCATTTTGATGACGAACTGCTGCTGCGCGTCGGCAGGAAATACGAGCTGACGCCTTTCGCGCAGTCACTGGTCCCGCTGGTGGACGAAACGATGCACCGGATTCACCGCATGTCTGGGGCGCGGTCTGGTTTCGATCCCTCGACCACCGCTAGGTCTTTCATCGTCGCCGCGTCCGACTACGCCGCAACCCTGTTGGTAGGACCGCTGCGGCGGATCCTGCAGGAAGAAGCACCGGGCGTCGCGGTGGAGTTCATACCTACGAGTTCCATCAGCGGAGAAGTGTCTGAATTTTCCCGGATGGACCTCCTCATCGCTCCTGCTGGATATGGTATGCCTGGCTCCAGCAGGCAGCTGTTCCGGGACAGTTTTGTCGCGATCGTTGCAGCAGACAACGGCATCCTCCGACAGAACAGCCTCACTTTGGAAGACTTTGCGTACCTGCCGCACGCCGTCGGATTTTTCGGGGAGGGCATTCGCACCCCGGCAGACAAACTCTTCGAAAAAGCCGGCCTCAAGCGCAACGTCGCGGCTGTCGCCAACGGCTTCCTCGCTCTGCCCCTGCTCGTCGAAGGAACAGACCTCGTTGCAACCGTTCCACGTATGCTGGCCGCACGTGCCCAGCAGACCGATGCCATAGCCATTCTTGAACTGCCCTTGGACCGGGAAGCGTACCTGGTCGAGGCCATGTTCTGGCACCCCACCCAAACGAACGACCCCGCCAGCACCTGGCTGCGCTCAGTGGTCAGACGTTCCAGCACCCAGCTGCCGGAACTCTTCCAGCCCAGAAGCCACCGGCTGACAGTCACAGCCCCCTCGCCAAACCTGTCAGCGACAGTTCCGGAACCGGCCCAAATCAAAAGGTAGAAACATGTTAAAACCGCAGAACAGCCCAACCCGGGAACTTATCAACCTTGACGGTCTGTACAGCTTCAAGGTCGACTTCGAACGATCCGGGCTAACAGAGAAATGGCAAAACGCGCGGCTTAAGACGGACCTGGAAGCCGGCGTTCCCTCCAGCTACAACGACCTGTTTGCTGACAAAGCCATCCGAGATCATGTCGGATACGTGTGGTACCAGCGTGAAGTTCAGGTGCCACGTGGATGGGGAGGGGAAAGGATTCACCTGCGCTTGGACTCGGCCACCCACGAAGGCATCGTCTTTGTCGACGAAACAAAGGTAGCGGAGCACCAGGGCGGGTACACACCATTCTCTGCGGACATCACCGACCATGTCACACCGGGCGGTACATTCCGGTTAACTATCGCGGTGAAGAACGAGCTCACCCAGGCTTCGATTCCGCCCGGAGTCGTCACCGAGACCAAGGACGGGCGCCGGCAGCAGCAGTACATGCATGATTTCTACAACTATGCCGGTCTTCACCGAAGCGTCTGGCTCTACAGCACCCCCACCGTCCGGGTCGATGATGTCACGGTGACCACCAGCTTTAAGGGGAACCTCGGAGCTGTCAGCTACAGCATCGATCTGTCAGGAGCAACAGGCAAAGAAAGTGTCTCCGCCCGAGTGCTGGATGCGGAAGGCCGCGAGGTAGCTTCGATCGAGGGCCGCGAAGGGCACATCGACATTCCGGATGTACAACTTTGGCAACCGGGCAAGGGCTATCTCTACACGCTTGTAGCCGAAGTGCATGAAGAGGGACGGCTCGTTGACCTTTACGAGCAATCGTTCGGCGTGCGCACGGTTGAGGTCCGCGGCAAGCAATTCCTCATCAACGGTGAGCCCTTCTATTTCAAGGGCTTCGGCATGCACGAAGACCATGTGGGAATCGGCAAGGGACACAGCCAGGCTCAGATGGTGAATGACTTTCAGCTGCTGGATTGGACGGGGGCCAACTCCTTCCGCACGACCCACTATCCGTACGCTGAAGAGGTGATGGACTATGCAGACCGTCACGGCATTGTAGTGATCGACGAGACGGGCGCCGTGGGCCTTAACACCGTGTTTGGATTCGGCGCCGGACCCAAATCCACCTATTCTGACGACTATGTCAACGACGACACTGCCGCAAGCCATCGGCAGGCGATTTCAGAACTGATCGCACGGGACAAGAACCATCCCTCCGTGGTTATGTGGTGCATTGCTAACGAACCGAATGCCTCCGACGACGGCGCGCGTCCCTACTTCGAGCCACTGGCGGCCCTGACCCGGAAGCTCGATGCCACCCGACCCGTAGGCTATGTGAATGTAGGCTTCGATACACCCGACAAGGACACCCTTACGGATCTTTTCGACGTGGTCATGATCAACAGGTACTACGGCTGGTACCACCACCACGGCGATCTTCCCAGCGCGGAGGCAGCGCTGGAAAAGGAACTCCTGGAATGGGAGTCGAGGCACAGCAAGCCGATCATCATCACCGAATACGGCGCAGATACGATTACCGGACTCCACTCGATATATGAGACGCCATGGAGCGAGGAATTCCAGGCAGCCTTCCTGGACATGTACCATCGGGTCTTCGACAGGATCGGAGCCGTAGTGGGCGAACATGTCTGGAACTTCGCAGACTTCCAGACAGCTACCGGCGTTATCCGCGTCGACGGCAACAAGAAGGGTGTCTTCACGCGGGACCGTCGACCTAAGGCAGCGGCTCATATCCTTCGAAAGAGATGGTTGCAGAGCTGACGGAGGTCTGGGGCATTTCAGCGTTATGTCTCGTTGGGGTTCTCCTGGAATAGCCCTGGGAGAAGGGCGGCTGAGCGTTGTACCACGGAGCGCAGCCAGGTGTTGGCAGGATCGTTGGTCTGGGCAGGGTGCCAAAACATTGATTCGACGAGGTACACCTCTTCTTCCAGGGGAAGCTCCATCATTCGGATGCCGGCGTTTTGCGCTTTAGTGGCGAGCATCCGCGGAACGATGGCTATGAGGTCCGTCCCTTCGATGATCAGGGGCAGCGAGTTGAACCCTGCCGCAGATGCAACAAGGTTTCGTTTCAGATCATGCTGGTCAAACATCAGGTCCGCAGGGGTACGTATGCCCTCTCCGATACGCGCGACGACGTGCGGCAAGTTGGCCACTTCTGCCAACGTAAGGACGTCGTTCGCTACCGGGTTATCGGCAGACACTATTGCAACGAAGCTGTCCCTGAACAGGTGCCGGTTGGACCCCGGCATCCCATAATCCGCAGGAGCCACGAGCAAATCAACTCTGGAAAATTCGGCCGGTTCCGGAGTGATGGACCCGAGCGGTACGAATTCGATCGAGACATGCGGTGCCTCCCTGCGAAGGATCCGGCGGATTGGACCAATCAGAAGCGTAGCTGAGTAGCCAGAAGCGACGATTTTGAATGCACGTTCAGTGGAAGTGGGGTCGAAGTGTGACCGCGCGCCCGACATAAGGCGGATCTGCTGCATCGTTTCGTCCACCAGGGGGACCAACGACTGCGCAAACGGCGTCAGCTCGTATTTTCTGCCGACCCTCAGCAGCAGTTCGTCATCAAAATGTCGGCGAAGGCGTGCCAGCCCTGTGCTGGCCGCGGGCTGGCTGATTTGAAGCTGCTCGGCCGCGCGCGAGACATTCCGGACCTCGAGTAGCACCTGCAGCAGCGGCACCAGATTTAGATCGATACCCTTCATGGATTGGCTGTCCTTCCTAGGTCTTCTGGTTGCTCCGGCACTCACTAGTTGCTGATTACGCTGCCGCCGCCCCCACCTATTGACCCGTCAGACCAGTCAGGGGGTGCCCTGTAATCAACACAGGCAATAGTAGCTGGCAAGTTGTGCTGTCATCGGTGATACATGAGTCGCGTCCTAGCAACAGGCGAGGCCGTTCAAGCCGGCAGAACCAAGCCGCGGCAAGTTCACTTGGTCGGGGCGTTCTTCCAAAGAGTCGAACCCATTAGCGACGCCGCCTCCAGGAAGAGATCTCTGGTCGCTTTCGGTAGGTACGTCCGCGGGCAGTTCAGCGGCTCCCTCTATTGCCTAGGTTAATAGGTACTATCGTTAAATACGCCTTTCTAAGATACATGGCCTGCCTCACAGTAGGTTGTGGAATGCATAAAAAACTCGCTGCTTCTCCCCAAGTCACAGCACCAAATGCGTTACGCATTGGACTGTGTGATCAATGCAGGACCGCATACCGGGAGAGAGTCTCCGCTCTTAAGCGGCAGTAGTTCAATGAGGAAGGTTTAACAATGAGGTTAAGGCGTGGACTGATTGCCCTGACGGGAGTCGTGGCCTCGGCGCTAGCTCTGAGCGGTTGCTCAGGGGCGGGAGGTGCCCAGACGCAAAGTACGCCGGGAGTCGCTGCCAAGGGTGAAAGCGTGAAAGTGGCCATTTACAGCCCCCTTCCGTCCTGGGACCCGGCTCAGGCCGGGACGGCAATTCCACTCGAGATGGAACGGGCCGTCTACGACACCCTGTTGGGTGTCGACGCCAAAGGAAACGCCATTCCTTGGCTTGCGACCCGATGGGAGTACACCGACCAAGCCAAGACGGATCTCCGTCTTGAGCTCCGTGAGGACGTCAAATTCGACGACGGGACACCTTTCAATTCTGAGGTGGTCGTTGCGAACCTCAACCGGTTCAAATCAGCGAACGGACCCCAGGCCGCTCAATTGCGGTCCGTGGCCAGTGTCACGGCCGTAGACAAGAAGACAGTCGATATCAAGTTGTCGGCGGCCGATCCTCTGTTGACGTACAACTTGTCGCAGGCGGCTGGCCTGCAAGCGAATCCGAAGTCGGCTGCCGCGGGTACCCTGGGCACGACGCCGAGTGGAACGGGGGCTTATAAACTCTCTCCCAAGTCTGTTGAAGGTACAGAATATGTGTACGAAGCTCGGGATGGTTATTGGAATCCAGAAGTCCAGCACTGGAAGACCATGACCTTGCGGCTTCTAAGCGACCCTGCAGCCGGCTTTAACGCCTTGGCATCCAAACAGGTAGACATGGCACAGATTGATCCGCGCCAGTCCAAGGAGGCGCAGGCGCGCAAACTTGAAGTTACTCAGTGGACGTCCGCAGTACAGGGTTTGTTGCTATTGGACCGCGCCGGCACCAAGGTGCCCGCGTTAGGTGATGTGCGCGTGCGCCAAGCAATTAACTACGCGTTCGACCGCAAGTTAGTTGTGCAGCAAAATTCGCAGGGCGACGGAGAGCCGACGAGTCAGATCTTTGCACCTGATAGCAGCGCTTATGTTCCCGAGCTGGACAACGCTTACCCGTACGACCTCGATAAAGCAAAGAAATTGATGGCCGACGCTGGCTATGCTGACGGCTTCACCATCAAGATGCCTTGGGCCCCCGGCAACGATGTCGTCCAGGCGTTTGCGAAGCAGTCGTTGGAAGCTATCAACATCAAGGTTGAGACTGTTTCGATTCCGCGGCAAAACTTTCAGGCTTCCATCTCAGGAGGGGACTATGTGGCGCCGTGGTCAATCATAGGTCTTGGCCCCACGTGGCAGGTTGTGCAGCGAACGCTGCTTCCGCAGTCACAGTACAACGCCTTCAAGTCCACGACGCCGGACGTTCAAAAACTGCTCGATGCGATACAGCAAAGTGGCGACAGCCCTGAAGCGGCCCAGAAACTAAGCCGCTACATGGTGGAGAATGCCTGGTTTGCCCCTTGGTACCGCTTGGCAACCCCATACGCCGCAGATGGTAGCAAAGTGAAAGTGCTGGCCCAGGCCTACCAAAACAATCCGTCCATCTTCGGGATCGTCCCCGCTGGCTGAACCGGATTGGGGGAGGGAAGCGGTTAGCTGCTTCCCTCCCGTTTCCGCAGAAAGGTCCTAGACAGATGTATCTGTTCATCGCACGCAGACTGGCTTCCAATGTCGTCGTTTTCATCGTGGTTTGCAGTGCCGCTTATTCCCTCCTCTTCCTGTCCGGCGCATCCGTGGCCCTCAACCTCCTGGGTACGGATGCGACGCCAGAACAAATTGTTGCCAAGGAACAGGAACTTGGCCTCGACCAACCGCTGTTAATGCGTCTTGGTGCTTGGTGGGCTAAAGCCCTCGGCGGCGATCTGGGCGTCTCTTGGTATAACGGCCAGCCAGTGTGGGAATCAATCATGAACCGGCTCCCGATGACGCTTGCGCTCGTGATAGCCAGCACACTGGCCACGGTTGTCGTGGCCGTCCTCCTGGCGGGGTCGGCCGCGGTCCATCGCGGTTGGCCGGATAAGACGATTCAAGTTTTGAGCACAATTGGCAGTGCAGTGCCGAACTTCTTGATTGCCATTTTCCTCGTAGCCGTGTTCGCGGTCCAACTGGGCTGGTTTCCCGCCATCAGCACAATCTCCGCCGGTGCCGGGGTTGGGGATTGGGTGACAAGTCTTGCCCTTCCGGTAATCGCGCTCACAATCGGGTCAGCGACTGCCGTGACGCAGCAACTCCGCAACGGGCTGCTGTCGCAGATGGATGCAGATTATGTCCGCACCCTTCGCAGCAGGGGTACATCGGGTCTGGAGATCCTCACGGTTCATGTCCTACGAAATGCAGCTCCACCTACGCTCACGGTCCTTGGACTCCAGTTCATCGGGATGCTTGGTGGCGTTGTCGTCATTGAGCACCTGTTTGCATTGTCAGGAATTGGTTCACTTGCCTTAACTGCCACCAGTACCAGCGATACCCCGCTGGTGATGGGCATCGTGGTCTACACGATTTTAGTCGTAGTGATCGTGAACCTCCTGGTCGACCTACTCAACGCATGGCTCAATCCAAAGGTTCGGACAGCATGAACGCAAGCAAGAACAATGTTGCATCCCAGAATGGCCAGCAGGTGATTCCGGCTAAGTCCCGTCGCGGAATATTCTCCAAATTATTGCGAAGCCCAATTTCATGCCTTTCCGCTCTGGTGTTGCTCACTCTAATTGTGGTGGCTGTCTTGGCGCCCCTTGTCGCGGCGTACCCGCCGGACGCATCGAACTTGGCAGACGCACTTGCAGTGCCCTCAGCCGCCCATCCGCTTGGTAGCGATAGCGTCGGACGAGACATACTGAGTCGCATCGTCTGGGGAAGCCAGACGACACTGATCGGGATACTCATCGTGGCCGGCACTGCCTTCATCGTTGGTGTACCCATGGGTCTCTTGGCTGGATACTATGGCAAGGCCGTCGACGAGGTCGCAAGTTGGGCAGCGAACATCCTGCTTGCGTTGCCCGGGGTTATCGTTCTGCTGACGGTACGAGCCGCCTTTGGTCCTTCCCTGGTCATTACTATGGTGGCGCTCGGTCTTATGGTCTCACCTTCGTATTTTCGGCTAACAGCTGCTGCTGTTAAGTCTGTTCGCCATGAACTGTACGTAGAGGCCGCTCAAGTGTCCGGCCTGAGCGATCTACGAATTATGCGCCGGCACGTGCTGTCGGTAGTGCGTGCGCCGCTAATCATCCACACGGCGCACGTCGGCGGGATCGCAATCGGGGTTCAATCTGCCCTGGACTTCCTTGGGGTAGGCGATCCGAACACAGTCACCTGGGGATCCATGGTGGGCGACGCCTTCGGGAACATTTACCTGAACCAGCTGAACCTGCTCTGGCCGTCATTGGCCATTGGCCTGGTGACCGCGGCATTCGTCCTTCTGGGCAGCGGATTGCGCGACGCTCTTGAAGACCAGCCAAAGCATGCCGTGCGCTCCCCCCAAAAGACCAGTTTAATCGAGACAAACAAGGGAAAAGAGAACGCCCAGCTTCCAGCTCCAGCCGAGGAACAGAACACGATTCTGGGCGTGCGCAACCTCAGTCTCGCGTATCCCGAGGGTCGCGGCGGGCTCCGTCAGGTGGTGAACAGTGTTTCCCTCAGCGTTGCACGCGGCGAAGTCCTAGGACTAGTTGGCGAGTCGGGATCCGGTAAAAGTCAAACCGCATTTGCAGCCCTTGGTCTTCTGCCCGCCAGCGCCGTCGTAACTGGAGGTAGCATCAGCTTCGACGAAAAGTGGCTTGTGGCCCCCGGTGATCAAAGGATCGTTCAGAAGCGGTATGCAGGTCTTAGGGGGGTTCGTCTGGCCTACGTCCCTCAAGAACCAATGAGCAACTTGGATCCGTCCTTCACCATTGGTTACCAACTAATGCGACCACTTCGGAAACAAATGAAGATGTCGAAGGGAGAGGCAGAAGCCCGGTCCTTGGAGCTGCTCGCCAGCGTCGGCATTGCCGACCCCGCCCGCACATTACGTGCCTATCCACATGAAATCTCCGGTGGCATGGCCCAACGGGTCCTAATCGCAGGCGCAATCAGCTGCGAGCCCGACCTGCTCATCGCGGACGAGCCGACAACCGCACTGGACGTCACCGTCCAGGCCGAAGTTCTCGAAGTCCTGCGGGAACTCCAAAAGCGGCTCAAGCTCGGCGTTCTTATCATCACGCACAACTTTGGCGTCGTCGCCGACATTTGCGACCGGGTCGCCGTCATGAAGCAAGGCGAGATCGTGGAACAAGGCCAGGTGCGACAGATCATGGGCGACCCACAACACCCCTATACGCAGATGCTGCTGAAATCAATGGTCGCCTCAGGAACGCACAGCCATATGAAAGATGTGCTCTTCGAGAAGGCCCAGGACGAACTCCTCGTCAACATCGATGGGTCCACTGAATATGGCGGACTCGCTGGTAAGGAAAGCGCGAAATGACTTCATCCCTACAGATGGGGCGGTCCGGACCGAACC
This sequence comes from Paenarthrobacter sp. YIM B13468, assembly GCF_042788025.1. NCBI lineage: Bacteria > Bacillati > Actinomycetota > Actinomycetes > Micrococcales > Micrococcaceae > Paenarthrobacter > Paenarthrobacter sp. YIM B13468. The sequence continues at coordinate 106,135 of NZ_JBHZPI010000010.1, forward strand.
GCCCGGGACCAATTCTCTCGGTTAATGACCTCATCGTGCAGTTCCCCTCCAAGCACCGTTTTCGCAAAGGTTTCCAGGCCCTCAACGGCGTCTCGTTGGAAATCGCCCCCGGAGAGACCTTGGGATTGGTCGGTGAGTCGGGATCGGGAAAAACGACCATCGGACGGGCCATTCTAGGACTGGCGCCGGTGACCAGCGGGAGCATACAACTTGAAGGCCGCGAGATCTCCCAACTAAAGCGGCGGGAGAGGCGACGACTGGGAAAGGACCTCCAGGTCGTATTCCAAGACCCGTACAGCTCACTGAATCCCTCGAGGACAGTCGGAGATACGCTCTCAGAGCCCTTGCTCACCCTCGGCGTTTCGCCGAAGGAAGCCCGGGCGCGTGTGAGTGGCCTCCTTGGTCGTGTTCACTTGCCAACGGACGCAATGGACCGCCTTCCAAGGGAATTTTCGGGGGGCCAGCGCCAACGCGTTGCAATCGCGCGGGCACTCGCCTTGCAACCAAAGGTGATCGTTTGTGACGAGCCAGTCAGCGCATTGGACCTCTCCACGCAAGCCCGCGTTCTTGACCTCTTCGCCGAAATTCAAAAGGACACCGGAGTCGCGTATCTGTTTATTTCCCATGACCTCGACGTAGTGCGTCACGTCAGCGGTCGCGTCGCTGTGCTGTATCGCGGGAACCTCGTAGAAAGCGGAGATGCTCATCTGGTCACGACAGAGCCAAATCACCCTTACACACAGCGGCTGTTGCTAGCATCCCCTGTTCCAGATCCCGATGCCCAAGCCGCAAGACGCATGGCATGGCGGAGGCTTTCGCACGAATCCCGTGCAGGACTTGTGAATTGAAACCTGCGGGAACAGCCCACGCATAAATACACCCTATTTCTGGGGTTCGCAAAGTTCCTCCGGCTGGCTTGGATGTAGAAGACCAGTTGGAGCACGGGGGATGAGTCGCGAAGTCATTGAAGGAGCAACCAAACTGGACGAACGGCAAATCATCAAGGTACTCACTGGCTTGCTTGCGGCCTTTTTGACCGCGATCCTTAGCAACACCATCGTTGTGAATGCGTTTCCCGCCATGATGGCAGAGTTGGCGGGCACGCAGACGGACTTCGCCTGGGTGATGGTCGCTCCGTTATTGACGACGGCTGTATCAACCCCTATCTGGGGGAAAATGGCAGATATTTTTAACAAAAAGACGCTATTTCAGTTCAATATTGTGATCTTCGTGGCCGGCTGCGTGATGGCAGGCTCATCCAATGACATGGTCCGTCTGATAGCTGCCCGCGCCGTTCAAGGCTTGGCACTGGGGGGTCTCATGGCCCTATCCATGGCAATCCTTGGCACCACGATCTCACCGAGGGATAGAGGAAAATACTCAGGTTATGTGGGAGCAGTGGCCACGGTTGGGACCGCGGGCGGTCCCTTGCTGGGTGGCTTCATTGTGGACTCCGTCCTCGGCTGGCGCTGGACCTTCTTTGTCTGCATTCCTCTCGCGGTGGTGGCGCTTGGTGTTATCCACAAGACGCTCAACACGAGTTCCTTACGACGGTCCGGGCGTGTCGATTGGTTAGGTGCAGTACTGCTTACCGCCGCTGTGAGCCTCTTTATTGTGTGGATTTCTTTCGCTGGCCGGCACAAATACTATCCGTGGTGGTCCTGGCAAACGGCTGCAATGCTGCTTGGCACTCTTCTTATCTCGGCACTACTGCTTTTCGTAGAAACAAAAGTTGAGGACCCCATCATTCCTCTAAAAATCGTGATGGAGCGAACGACGGCCTTATGCATCCTCGCCTCGATGACGTTCGGAGGTGCCATGTTCGGAGCCGCTTCATTCCTAAGCCAGTATTATCAAGTGGCAAGAGGCACCACACCAACGGAGGCTGGGTTACTGACGCTGCCAATGGTAGCGGGTAACCTGTTGGGTTCTGTTGCCGTCGGGCAACTTATCAGCCGGTACGGGTGGTGGAAGCGCTATCTAGTCACTGGGGCGATTTTTGCAGTGGCGGGGCTTGCTCTTTGTGGAACTATGGGTCGCTCAACTGAACTGTGGCTCACAGGACTTTATACGGCCGCGCTTGGCCTTGGCCTCGGGATGTTAATACAGAACCTGGTTTTAGCGGTGCAAAATACTGTCTCTTCCGAACACATTGGTACAGCTAGCGCCACCGTTGCGTTCTTCCGATCTGTCGGAGGCGCTGTTGGTGTTGCCTTCCTCGGAGCATTATTGGGCCGACGTGTAAATGATCTCGCAACTCAAGAAGGTGCGGTTGTAGGAGAGAAGGGCGTTACACCTGATTTCACCGGTATGTCAGCTCCGGCGATTGATGTCGTCCGGGGTGCCTACGCCGAGGGGACCGGGTACGCCTTCCTCATAGCGGCCGGAATTGCACTTATTGGCCTCGTCGCAGTCATCTGCATCAGGGAGTTGCCGCTTCGGCAGACTATCGAGTTGCCGGATGAGGCAACGGAGGCAGCGCCGCGAAGTACCGATCCCAGTCACGGCCCTCGACTAGGTTTGGGAGGCCAGGATTTCCCATACGTGCGCATAGTTCTGTAGGAGAGTTGGGGTCCCAATGTCTAGTCGCCTTTCGGCGACGTAAACCACGGAAACCGCTGCGGTCGGGAAACGCGGACGCAAGATCTGCCTTCTACAATGACTTCCCGATGCGCCCCTGGAACGGTGTGAGTGAGAACGTCACCGTAAAACATGCCGATGGCACACGGACTAGCTCTGCCAGAGTGGCTCGGTTATCGAGTCCATCTAGGAGGTGATCGAGTGCCGCAAGACCCTCTTTGGAGCGTGGAAGCTCGGCCCCGAGAGATCGGACGTAGGCCAGCAGCTCGTCGCAACCACCAGCGTTGGTCGCCGGAGGGGACGCCGACCCCTGAACTGGTTTGTATTTGGCGTATCGGCGAGGAATCCCTGCCGGGCGTTCTTGCAGAGGTTCCTCGGAGGGGCCGGAGTCCGTCATCTCGAAAAACTACGCCCGTGTCTCAACTCGAACGTCAGGGCAGTTGATGGCCATGGACTTCTCAGGCTCTGCGCACACGGACGGGGAGGGACTCCCACGCGCGAAGCGTGTTGTTGTGATGCCTGCGGGTCGGTCCGGAGATTTCGATGGCCGCGATCCTTTTGGCTAGTGCAGTGAGGATAGTGGATGCTTCCAGGCGGGCGATGTGCTGGCCAACGCACTGATGGATGCCGAAGCCGAAGCCGACGTGACCGGAAGGCTCCCGGCTCAGGTCGAACTCATCGGGGTTTTCCCATCGCCTGGGGTCGCGGTTTGCTGAGCCCAGGAACATGAGGATCTTTTGGCCTTCCCGGATGAGTGTCCCTCCAACTTCGATGTCCCGGGTGGTGGTTCGGAAGAACGTCTGCACGGGAGATTCGAACCGTACGGCCTCGTCAAAAGCGGTACGGGCCAGCCCTGGGTTTTCGCGCAACCTGTCCCATTGGGTGGGATTCGTCGCGAAGGCATAGATCACGGCGGCAAGGCCGTTCACGGTTGTATCTACCCCTGCCGTGAGCAGTGAGCGGACGATCAAGGGTGCCTGGGCTTCCGTGATGTCTCTTCTGTCCGCAGCGGCATAGATCTGTGCGCCGAATCCGTCGGGTGTGAGCACGTCCCGGGCGCAGTGGGACGCGATCGCAGCGGACAGTTCCGCGACCCGAGGCGCGCCCTTGGCTACGAGTTCGTTGGCCGGTCCAAAGGCATTGAACGCGTGGTCTCCGTACGGCAGGAGGTTTTGCCGTCCCGACTTGGGGATGCCCACGGCGTCGGGAAAGACGCGAAGGGGGAAGGCTGCGGCCAGGTCGGTGACGGCGTCGAATTCGGTACCGTTGGCAAGCAGCTGATCGAGGAGGTCCTCGGCATCGGCGGCCCAGGATTCGCCGAGCCTGCGGATCTCCCTGGGTCCTAGAATCTTAGTCAGGACCGCGCGGGGGGCATCGTGGTGCGGCGGGTCTGCTTCCAAGAGAAGGCTCGGGGGCCGCCACGGCTTTTCCTTACGGAAATTGCTTAGACCGACGCCTGCTGCAGACTGAAAGGTTTGCCAATCCGTGAGGGCCGCGTGGACTTCCTCGTAGCGGCCCATGCCGTAGACGTCGTATTTTTCGAGGTAGACCACCGGTCCTGCGGCGCGGAGTTCGGCTTGAAAGGGGAGCGGATCCTCCAGGACGTCGTAACTGAAAGGGTCGGCGCTGCTGACGGGGGTTTCGAAGGTGGAGACCGGGGAAGTCATTTGATGGTCCTTTCGCTGGACGCGTATTAGAGATCAAGTACGAGGCGGTCACTGCAGGAGCGCGAGACGCACGGCAACATGCAGTTACCGGCTGCACGGTCAGCGTCTTTGAGCATGGAGTCACGATGGTCCGGATCCCCAGTCAGTACCGCGACTTCGCAGGTTCCGCAGGTGCCTTCCCGGCAGGAAGTGAGCACATTCACTCCTGCTTTCTGCAATGCATCGAGGATGCTCACATCCGGGGTGACGGTCACTGACATGCCGGCCCGGGCAAGCTCCACTTCAAAGGCGGTGTCCCTTGCGGGGACCCCTTGGGCTTTGGCGGCGAAGTGCTCAAGGCGCAGGAGACCTGCTGGCCAATCCACGCAGTGACGCTCAACGGCGGCAAGCAGCCGCTGCGGCCCGCAGACGTAAACCTTCGTATCAGCAGCTGGACCGCCAATCATCTCTTCCAGTAGGCACGGCCCTGTCTCGTCCTTCGGTAGCACCACGACGCGGTCACCGTAGACAGCCAACTCGTCAAGGAACGCCATAGTGGTCCGTGACCGTCCCAGATACAGCAACTTCCAGTCAGCACCCAGCATCTCTGCCTGCCGGATCATGGGCAACATCGGAGTAATACCGATCCCGCCAGCAATGAAGACGTACCTTTCAGACGGCACCAATCGGAAGTTATTACGTGGTCCCCCAACCGCAACCGTTGTTCCGGCAGCAACTTCCTCATGGATGTATGCCGATCCACCCCGGCCTTCCGTCTCGTGCAGAACGGCAATGCGGTAGCTGTGCGCGTCCCACCGGTTCCCACACAGGGAATATTGGCGGTTAACTCCTGAGGGCAGCACCACATCGATGTGTGAACCCGGCGTCCAGTCCGGCAGTCGTCGCCCGTCCGGGTGGGCCATAGTCAGTGCGACCACTTCATCGGCGACCTTCGCTTTTGCCGTCACTATCAGCTTGACTGGGGAGGTGTCAGCAGCGGAATTCGTTCCAGTGAACATTTCGGCTCCTTTGCTCGCTTGTTTCTTGGATAAGAATCGTTCGAGCGTGGCACCGGTCACCACAGCAGTATCAATGGTTGAGAGTGAAAGTTTTCCGTTCCAGTGGTGCGACTTAGTGCTGGGGTGGTGCCGGATACACCATCGCGCGGGAAACCGCGGCGGAAGCGGCCTGGAGAACAGCGATGCGGGAGCGAGCTGTGTCGTCGTTTGGGAGAACTATGGCCAATGCGGCCACCACTTTTCCAGCAGGGTCACGGACTGGCACGGCGATACCTGTGGCGTCAGGGTGGATATGTCCTGCCAGGAACGCGTATCCCTGCCTGCGCACATCCGCGAGAGCTGACCTGAGTTGGGAGGGATTGCTGATGGTTTGCCCAGTGAATACCTTCAGGGGCCCGGCGATGATGCGTTCCTGTTGGGCAGGCGCTGCGTAGGCCAGCAGAAGCAAACCTGATGACGAGGCATGCAGCGGCAACCGTCCTGCGACCCGGGTGTAATTGATGACGGCGCCCGGGGCTGTCAGCCGTTCTATGAACAGCACCTCGTCGCCTTCGAGAACACCGAGTTGGATATGCTGACCGACGATGCCATGGATATCTTCCATAATGGGCATAGCTGCCTCCCGCAGGCTCAGTGTTGGGGAGGCCCTGGAGACAACCTCCCACATCCTCATACCAACTCGGACTTTCCTGTCGTTGTCCCGCTCAAGCCAGCCGAAGCTGCACAGTTCTTCCACTAAACGTGAAGCCGTTGCAATGTGAAGCCCGGACCTCCGCGCGATTTCGGTGACCGACAGCGCCGAGTCGCCCGGCGCGAAGGTCTCAACAATTCGGACGACACGGGAGAGCACGGACTCTCCTCCTTGAGTGCGGGGCATGTACAACAGCTTCCTCGATGGGCCGTGGCGTGTCGACCGCAGACTTAGGGGGTCGAGATGTGATCGCCTCGCCGACCGGCTCAAAGGCCGCGTCGTCGTCGAACCCGCTTTGGCCCTCAGACAGCTGGTTCCACACCCCCTCATCGGGGGGCCGCGCATGGGTTTGCACCGAGGCCTTCACCTCCGAGGCGAAATCCTCGCTTTCACAGTCCCCGGCGGGCGGGACCCACCAACGCGAAACTGGGCGGCAACAGGCCACGGTTGGTCCGGGCATACGCCGCCGGCATCAACGTCTTGCGGGCAAGATCCCCCTAACCCCAAAAGGACCAACGACTATCGACCCGCGATCCGGTTCAAACGGCGATCACGCATCACGTATCGAGTTACGCGCACGGCGCTTCCGGGAACGAGGAGCGGTCAACGACGCTGTTGGGCCGACCATCCTATCCTTTCCTACACGGATAGGCGGCCCCACCCATCGGTGAGGCCGCCCAAAGCAGCAGGAATACGCGCTAGTTGATGGCGGCCTTCCGTTCCTGGCTGCCAGTGCCGGATCAGCGGCGCTGTAGATTGCCCCGCCTGCTACGGCTACATCCGCGCCCGCCCTGCTTCCACCTCGAAGCGAAGGAAGAGTGTTCTACGACCGGCTGCTGTGACCGCACACGGAGCCGGTGCTACACCTGAAAAACCGATCGGCGTTCATCAACATCACGACCGAGGACATTTCCAAGGCTCACCGACCGGTCCGAGACCATCTATAGCATCGACGACGATCTGCAAGCGGTTTCGCCGCGGCCGACAAGGTCGTTATCGGCAGGTAAACCGGCCCCTCCTGAGGTTTCTCCCCCGGCCCTTTTTAAACGCCGATAATTGTGATTCCGTAAAGACAGGTGGAATCCGGCATGTCAAACCCCAGTCTGCGGTCTGATCCGGAATGGGGCTCCCAGAGGCTTTGCCGCGCGGCTGGATGTTCGCCGAAGAGCGTTTGCCCGGGATTGCGTTCCTCCGATTGTCGTGCACCATGCTGCCGCGCAGACCACCGTCTCGTCCCGGCGGCACCCATCGACATCCATTGATCTGGGCAACAGTCATGCTTTACGAGCCACTGGCCTTCTTTCGGGGTGCCGGCCGGCGTGTTTGGCGGGCGACGATGGGTATGAGCGTCAGAGCGAGGATTCCGCCCGCGAAGGACAGCGTGGAGTAGCTGGTCGCGGCCATGATGATGCCCGAGGCGGCTCCGCCACCAGCGCCGGAGAGGGCGATGAGCACGTCGACGCTGCCTTGGATTTTTGCTCGCTCTTCTGGTGCTGTAGCGTCGACAACCAAGGCGGTTCCGGCGATGATTCCCAAGTTCCAGCCCAGGCCCAGGAGCGCCAGGGCGGTGATGGAGGCTGCGAGAGAGTTGCCCAGGAGCGCCGCGGCAACCCCTGAAAGGAGCAGGGTCGCGCAGGAAGCGACGGCCGTGGCGGTGCGGCCGATGCGGTCTACCAAGTAGCCGGTGACCAGCGAGGGAAGGTACATCGCTGCGATATGGATTCCGATGACGGCGCCGACCGCTTCAAGGACGTGGTGGTGCATGAGCATGTGCACCGGGGTCATGGTCATGATGGCCGTCATCGTGATCTGGGCAACGATCATGACCGCCGCCCCGGTATACACGCCTCGCCGCCCTGGGCGGCCTGGGCTCGCAGGCACCGATGGTGAGCCGTCTTCTGACGGGTCCGGTTGGGCTTGCCGTAGCCGCTGAGCGAGGAGGAACGGATCGGGTCGCAGGAACACGGTCAGTGTCAGTCCAGCGATAAGGTACGCTGCAGCTGCGAGAATGAAAGGCCCGGCCAGTGCCGGGACGCCCCAAGCGGCCGCGAGGTGCCCCATCGGGGTGATGAGGTTTGGCCCTGCCACGGCTCCCAAGGTCGTGGAGACCATCGCGATGCTGACGGCCGTGCCGCGGCGACGCGGTTCTGCCAAGTCCGTTCCGGCGTACCGGGCCTGCAGGTTGGTCGCGGTCCCGAACCCGTACAGAAGGAACGACGCGAACAGCAATACCGGGGATGCCCACACAGCCGCTGCGGTGACACCTGCTGCCCCGGCGGCGCCGATCAGGAAGCCGCCGCCCAGGCCCGGGCGCCGCCCGTACCGTTGGGTGATGCGTCCGATCAAGTACGCCGCGCCAGCCGAACCGAGCGTAAGGACCGCGGTGGGAAGGCCCGAGACGCTGTCGTCGTTGAACATGTCCTGTGCCAGGAGCGCCCCCACGGTGACGCCGGCGGCAAGCCCGGCACCGCCCAGAACCTGTGTGGCGACCACAACGGCCAGCGTGCGGCGCTGGACGGCGGCTCGTTCATCGGTCCTTGACCGGGCAGGTGCATCGGGGGTGGTTTTCACAGGCGTATCTCTAACGGGTAGGTCAGCGGACGTGGAGGATCGTCACGGCTGATTGGGTGCGTTGCCGCAAGTATGGTGTCATTGGTCAGTGCCGTTCAACCATGACAACATGATCGGGGCCCAACTGGCTGTTGAGCTCGTGAACCTCCGCCGCACCGATGCGTGGTCCGTGACCACTGTCGAAGCCGCCCTCGCCCGGGGACTGGTGCGGTTCGATCACCTCGACGAAGAGACCCTGTGCGGCGTCGCAAGGGTAGCGGACCAGCTCGGGAGCATTTTCGGCGCCGACGGGATTCCCGAACGGTGCAAGCGGATCAATGGACTGCTTGCCGGCGCGGTGCAGCGCGTTCACCTTGCCCTGCACGACGACCTGCCACCCCATCTGCATTTCGCCGGGCTCGAATCAGGACTTATCCAACGCGTCCTGGCGGCCACCACCGGCGGTCTGGTTATCTTCGCCGTCGAAAGCGGCGGGGAACGGATGGGCACCTGCGCCCGGAGCGAATGTGGGAGGGTGTTTCTGGACACCAGCAAGAACGGACGCCGCACCTACTGCAGCGCCCAGTGCGGCAATACCGAAGCTGTCCGCCGGTACAGGAAAGAAGCTTCCGCATCAGCCGCCGGATCTTGACTGAACCATCGCCTCGTTGACAACCACAGAAGAGCCGATAGGTGCACATATGCCGCGTAATTCTCGAAGGTCGAGCTTCACAGCCCACGCATATGCCCGGCAAACCTCCGGCGCAGCTTGCCTCCGTAGAAAGGAGGCATGACTCCTCAACAGACCGAAAACCGTAAGGGCGGCCGAACCCGGCGCGCCGTTGTTTCTGCCGTCTTGGCGATTACTCTCTCTGCCGGGGGCGCCGCAGCCTGGGCGCTGGACCGCTTCGTTATCCCCCACGCACAGATCACTAACGTCTCCGCGTACGAGGCCAGCCGGGCAGAGACCACCACCCCAGACACGACGTCTGCGGATGCCGTGGTCACGGACACGAGCTACACGTCGGGCGGCACCGGCGTCTCCATTTCCAAGGTGACCACCGGCAGCGGCGACAGCACCGTGACCTACTACGTTGCCGACGTCGTACTCAGCGACGCCACCACGCTGAAGTCGGCGTTCGCGCAGGACACGTTCGGTGAGAACATCACCGAGAACACTTCGGACATCGCCGCGGACAATAGCGCGATTTTCGCGATCAACGGCGACTACTACGGCTTCAGGGACACGGGCATAGTGATCCGGAACGGCGTGGTGTACCGGGACGAGGGCGCGCGGCAGGGCCTTGCGTTCTACAAGGACGGCACCGTCAAGGTGTACGACGAGACCACCACCACCGCCGAGCAACTCGTGGCTGACGGCGTCTGGAACACGCTGTCCTTCGGTCCTTCGCTCCTGGATAATGGGGAGATTTCCTCGGGCATCGAGGACGTGGAGGTGGACACCAACTTCGGCAACCACTCCATCCAGGGCGAGCAACCCCGCACGGCCGTGGGAGTCATCGACGAGAACCACTTGGTGTTCGTGGTGGTGGATGGCCGCAGCCCGGGCTATTCCACCGGCGTCACCATGACGGGTCTGGCACAGATCATGAAGGACCTTGGCGCCACCACGGCGTACAACATCGACGGCGGCGGATCCTCCACCATGTACTTCAACGGCTCCTTGGTGAACAACCCGCTCGGCCAGAACAAAGAGCGCGGCACCTCGGACATTCTCTACATCGCCCAGTAGCCATGATTATCCTCATACCGGCGTATGAGCCGGACAAACAGCTCATCTCCCTTGTCTCCCAGCTCCGGGGAGCAGACCCGTGGGTCACGATCGTCGTGGTTGACGACGGTTCCGGCCCCGCCTTCCAGGACGTGTTCGACGGCGTCACCCGGCTTGGGTGCCATGTGCTCAGTTACGCGACGAACGGCGGAAAGGGGCACGCCCTCAAGAATGGCTTCGCCTTCATCGCTGAGCGGTTCCCCGGCCATGACGTGGTGTGCGCGGACAGCGACGGGCAACACGGAGTGGCGGATATCCTGGCTGTGGCAGACAGGGTGCGGAGCGTGACGGCCTCGATGGTCCTGGGCTGCCGTTCATTCAGCGGCGATGTTCCGGCGCGGAGCAAGTTCGGCAACACCGTGACGCGGTGGTTGTTCAGGCTCGCCACGGGGCAAAGCGTCCAGGACACCCAAACAGGCCTCAGGGGCTACCGGGCGGACATGATCCCTTGGCTGCTGACGGTTCGCGGCCAGCGCTACGAGTACGAACTCAACCTGCTGCTCGAAGCCAAGCAGGCGGGCTATGGCGTGGACACGGTTGAGATCGCCACCGTGTACCTGGATCACAACTCAGGTTCGCACTTCCGGCCCGTGGCGGACTCGGTCAGGATCTATGCACCGTTGCTGAAATTCCTGGGCTCGTCGTTCTCGGCGTTCCTGGTGGACACGGTGATGTTCCTGCTCCTGACGGCGCTCACCGATTCCCTTTTGGCGGCTGTGGTCGGTGCCAGGGCAGTCAGCGCCGCGGTGAATTTCATGGTGAACCGCAGCATGGTGTTTGAACACGGCAAGGAGAAGACACTTCGTGCGGCGGTGGCCGGCTACGTGGCCGTGGTGCTTGTGCTGCTCACGGCCAATTACGCCATCATGTGGTCGCTAACGTCATTGGCCGTGCCTGACCTGCCCGCGAAGCTGGCCACGGAGTTGACGCTGCTCGGGGTGAGCTACGCCTTCCAGCAGCGCCTCCTCTTCGCCCGCAGGCCCCACGCCGGGCAGCTCTCGCGGCCGACCGCCGTCGAAAGTCATATCCCGGCCTTGGCCCCGGCACAGTTCCAGCACAGCACCACCGGGAATCGTGGTAACCAGCCCACCAACAGATTCCGGAGTATCCGATGAATACCATCATCCTTATGGCAGCCGACCTCGTTGCCATCACCATCCTCACCCTGGCCCTCTACCTCCGCAGGCACCGCCGCCGTGACCTGGTGGTTTCGTACCTCGGCATGAACGTGGGAGTCCTCGCAGTGGCCACGGCACTCTCGGGATCAGCGGCCGGCGTTGGGCTCGGCTTGGGCCTGTTCGGTGTCCTCTCGATCATCCGCCTCCGGTCCACGGAACTGGCGCAGCACGAGGTGGCGTACTACTTCTCAGCGCTTGCCTTGGGTTTGATCGCCGGCATCGGCGTGGAGCCGCTGTGGCTCACGTTGTCCCTCATGGGCCTGGTGCTGCTGGTGATGTTCATCGGCGACAACCCTGCCGTCCTCCCTGCTTACCGCCACCAGACCGTGGTTTTGGACCGGGCGATCAGCGACGAGAACCAGCTCACCGCCCGGCTGCAGGAAGTCCTCAACGGCACGGTCCACTCGGCCACCATCCAGGAGCTGGACCTGGTCAACGACAAGACGATCGTGGATGTCCGCTATGCCGTCCGGGCACGACGTTCCGTAGGCGCAAATGCGCAGCTCGGCTTCGACAGGCCGGCCGGTGCCGTGGCTCCGGCTCCGAGAGAGCTCCCAGGCTCCGAACTCCCGGCCCGCACTCCAGAGACCCCGGAGCAAGCAGTACCGCAGCAGCACACCTCAGCAGGTGTGGCATGAGCCGGGACGCATTCCCCGTCATTCCGCACCTGGGCCAGCTTCCCGCCGTCGGGCTTGAAGAACTGACCACCGAAGCCGCGTTGCTGACGCGGGTGGACCGGAAGTACCTGGTCCCCTCCGCCGGTGCGCGCAGGATCTTCGCCAACTTCACCAGCGAGGCCCGTGTGCTGGAGATGGACGGCAGCCGGACCTTCGCATACGACTCGGTCTACTTCGACACGACCACCCTGGACAGCTACATGATGGCCGCGCACGGCAGGCGCCGACGGTTCAAGGTCCGGACCCGCACCTACGTGGACAGCGCCGTGAGCTTCCTGGAAGTCAAAACTGAAGGAGCCCGCGAAGCCACCGTGAAGGAACGCATCCCTTACGAACCCTGCGATCGGGACCGGCTCACCGACGAAGGCCTGGCCTACGTGAACGAGACACTGGCCGCAGCAATCGGGGACGCGGAGTTCGGCCCCATGGAACCTGTACTGTCCACCGCCTACCACCGCACGACGCTGTACCTGCCGGAATCCGGAAGCCGCGCCACCATCGATTCAGACGTTACGTGGCAACGGCCCGACGGTGACCCTTGGGTTTTGGACAACGCCGTGGTGGTGGAAACGAAGTCCGGCTCGACCCCCGGTCCTCTGGACAGGCACCTGTGGGCCCACGGCGTTCGTCCCTGCCGGATTTCCAAATTCGCCACCGGCATGGCCGCCCTCCACCCCGAACTCCCGGCCAACCGCTGGAACCAGACCCTTCGGCGCCGGCTGCCCCTGCGGCCTGCCAACTGACCCCCGCCAACTGAACTCAGACCTCCCACACTTAGGAACACGCCATGCGCCCTCTCCGCACCTCCCTGTCCGTTGCCGCCGTCGCCCTTGCCGTTTCGCTGGCAGGGTGCTCAACCGCTGCGATGTCGTCGACGTCCACCAGCAGCGCCGCCGTCTCATCCACGCAGCAAGTGGTCAGCGCCTCCACCATCTCCGAAGACACCCACTTCGACAGCGACGACCTGACCTGGGACGCAGCCTCTGAGGTGGCGGTCACCTTGTCCGACGGTGGCAGCAAAGCCTCCACGGGCGTAACGGTGGACGGCAACACCGTAACCATTAGCGCCGCTGGAACCTACCGGTTGAGCGGCTCGCTGACCGACGGCAAGATCGTGGTTGCCGCCGGTGATTCGGACACCGTGCGGATCATCCTCGACGGCGTGCAACTGGGCAACTCCACCGGTTCGCCCTTCGTGGTGCAGAGTGCCGACGAAGCGATCGTGTACCTGCAGGAAGGCAGCACCAACACGGTAACGGACGCCTCCACGTACACCGACCAGGCCGACGACGCACCCAATGCTGCCATCTACTCCATGGCCGATCTCACCATCGCCGGCCCCGGGTCTCTGACCGTCAACGGAAAGTACAAGGACGGCATCGCCTCCAAGGACGGGCTGGTCCTGGCCTCAGGCAACGTCACCGTGGACGCTGCTGACGATGGAATCCGGGGCAAGGACTACACGGCTCTGCTGGACGGCACCTACACGGTCACTTCCGGCGATGACGGCGTGAAATCGGACAACGACACCGACGAAGGCCGGGGCTGGCTCCTGGTGAGCGGCGGATCGTTGACGGTCAATGCCGGTGATGATGGAGTCAAAGCGTACAACACACTCACCGTGTCCGGCGGATCCGTGACCGTGGCCAAGTCCGGGGAAGGCCTCGAAGCCCAACACATCGTGATCTCCGGCGGCGATACCACCATCACGTCCAACGACGACGGCGTGAACGCAGCGGGCGGTTCGTCCTCCACGTCCGCTGATACGGGCATGGGCGGACCGGGTGGCGGCATGGGCGGGGGCTCCCAGGAGGTCGGCGATTACACCGTGGATGTCTCCGGCGGAACACTGACCATCAACTCCGAAGGCGACGGTCTGGACTCCAACGGCAGCGCAACGATCTCTGGCGGAACCATCGTGGTGAACGGGCCAACGAATGACGGGAATGGGGCGTTGGATGTGAACGGCGACCTGACAGTCGCGGGCGGCACCGTGGCTGCGGCCGGCAGTGCGGGCATGGCCGTCACACCAGGGGCCACGTCCACACAGTCCGGCGTGCAGCTGACATTCGACTCGTCCGTTGCCGCCGGCACGCCGATCCACATTGTCGACTCCTCCGGCAAGGTGGTGGCCACCTTCGTCACCACCAAGACCATCGCTTCCTTGGTGTACTCGTCTACCGCGATCATCGACGGACAGACCTACACCGTCTACACGGGAGGCAGCGCCGACGCCAAGGCGGGGCTGACTACGGGATCCATCGATGGCGCCGAATCCATGGGAACCGTGACGGCTGGACAGTACACCCAGGCGCAAGGCCCAGGGGGTCGCCGGTAGTTTCGGGAAAGGGGGTCAGTCGTGGGCGGCATCCGGCCGCCGACGGGCTCTTCGATATCCCGGAGAGGTTGAGCCTGATCGCCGCAGGCTTCTGAAAAGGGCATAAATGTGTAAAGATTCAAGGAAATAGCCAAAGGGTCTCCCGACCCGCTGCCTACCGCCCATCAGGAGGGTCCGTCGATGGAGAGTACGGCACTCTCAACCCGCGCACTGGATCTGCTGCTCCTGCTTCGCGGAAGTGAGCCCGAAGGTTTGGGCCGGGCGGACCAGGTGTCCTACCAGATTGAGACCGCGATACTGATGGGTATCCTCACTGAGGGGGACAGGCTCCCGACGGAATCGGTCCTGGCGGCAGAACTCGGCATTTCCCCCATCACTCTCCGCCAGTCCCTGGCCGCCCTCCGCACAAAGGGCTTGATCGAAACCAGCCGGGGTCGCAGCGGAGGGAGTGTCATCCGGGGTCAGATTGACCTGACGGACAGCCAGCTCCAACGGAAACTCAGGGATGCCAGTACGGAATCGCTTCGTGATCTCGGTGACCTTGGCGCTGCCATTTCCTCAATGTCCGCGCGCCTTGCAGCTAGTCGGGCCGATGCCCAGAATGTTGCGCACCTTGAGGAGCTGGTCCAGCGTCATAGGGCCACGAAAGACGAGCGCGCGCGCCGACGTGTGGATAGTCGGTTTCATGTGGCGGTGAGCGTGGCGGCCCAATCGAGCCGCCTGACTTCGGCCGCCCTGCAGCTTGAGGCCGAGTTGATGACGCTCTGGTGGGGCCATCCTGGGCAGGCTGACAATCAGGGTGCACTCGAGAAGCAACATGCGGCCATTCTTGAGGCGATCCGGGAGCGGGACGCCGATGCGGCTGCGGCCGCCGCGGAGCTGCATTCCCGCACCGAGACCGAGTACTTGATAGCACAGCACCTTAAATTGACGATGGAGCCCGGCGAAAGTGCATAACGCGGCAGCAGTGAATGAAACTCTTCGGCGGACAGCCCTGGCAATTTCGTCAAGTGTCGGCAGCGTTTTCGAAGACCTTGAGAAGATCGGCGCGAGCGTGTCCGGCGTTGCACGTGCGGGGCAGGGAGTGCCAGGGCGAAGTGCTTACGCTTTCCTCAAGAAGGATCTGGCCGAGTTCATTAGCCGGCACTCGGCGTTGATTGTTGGGGCGGGCATAGCGTACGCCCCCGGAAGCCTGCCCGAGGCTCCTTTGTGGCTGGAATGGTGGAGGGGTGCGCAGGCTGCAGGAGGTCCCCGTTTTGTCACGCACGACCTCAATCCCGATTCGTTGAATTATTACGACTACACAACTCGTGAGTGGTTTACGGCCCCTTCGGCCAGTGGCAGTCCTGTCGCAGTGGGGCCCTACGTGGACATCGGTGGCATCAACGTCAACATCATCACCCTGTGCGTTCCGGCTCCCACGCCCCAGGGCACGCACGTCCTGGGGGGCGACCTGACCTTGGCCAAGCTTGAAGGCGTCTTCCTCCGGGCGTTGCAACTCCAGGATCCCTCCGTGGTCCTCCTGGGTCCGAATGGGCGCGTCATTGCTTCCAATGACGCCCGGATTGCTTCGGGCACGTTGTTCCTGAAGGAGGACATGCAGCGAGTGGACCACTCTGTTGAGGTCTCTTCGCGAAGTCCAGCCAGACTCCCTTGGAAGCTCGTTAGTTTGCGGAAGTAGACACTTCCCGAACCGCTTGCCCGCCGGCAGATCCTGCCGGCGGGCATTTCTTTGCCCAAAAGACCTATTGCATTAATCATACAATGATGTATCTTTTATATGTGACTAGGCGCACACGGTCTGGGACGCAGCTCATGGAAGCCACTCCAGAAAGTGGCAAAGCCTTTCTGCAGCTGCCAAGGAAGACAGCATGTGGTCCCTCAAACTAAGGAAAGTTCAAACTCATGAAAGACGTAGTAATTGTCGGTGGCGGTCTGGCTGGTCTCTCGGCAGCGTGGCGCTTGCGGCACTGGGACACCTTGGTACTCGAGTCCGAACACCGGGTGGGTGGGCGTATTCGTTCGGAGCGCCGTGGGAATTACTGGTTGAACTGGGGCGGGCACGTCTTCGCCGGCGCAGGTTCCTCCACGGACTCCCTCCTCAACGAGGTTGGCGTCAGCGCTGTCCAGATCCCCGGCTCCCTGCAGGCGTTGTCCATGAATGGCAAGTTCATCCGCAAGGGACACATTGCCACCTACCCGTTCCGCATCCCGATGTCCCTGTCCTCGCGCATCGACACCTTGCGCGCGGGGATGAAGGTTGTCAGCGGAGTCGCGAAATACACCGGAGTCGTCCGTAAGCGTGCCGGTGAATCCGGTGCAATGCGTCAGCAACGCATCTACGATTTCGAGAACAACACCTCGTTCCAGGACTTCGTTGGAGATTTGTCCGAGGACGCAGCGGCGCTGTTCAAGACTACGGTTACGCGTTCAGCTGGCGACATGGACCAGATCTCGGCCGGTGCCGGCATTGGCTACTTCAGCCTGGTACTCGGGATCGGACAGGGCCTGAGCCAAGGCATCGTTGGCGGACCGTCCACCCTGACCGAATCGATCGCAGCTGCGCTGGGGGACCGCGTCCAGTTGGATGCCACGGTCAACGAGGTAGTGCACAAGCAGGACTCCGTTGTGGTTCGTTACACCCAGGGTGGCGTGGACCGCGAGGTGGAAGCCCGCACGGTGGTGCTCGCAACCACCGCGGATGTGTCCAACAAGATCGGCGTTGACCTTCCCGAAGAACTCCGCGGCGCACTCGGCCAGATCAAATACGGTCCGCACGTCAGCACCGCCTTCCTGACCAACGAAACTTCGGCCCGGCCCTGGGACGACATTTACGCCATTGCTGCCCCCAAGCGTTCCTTCGCGATTGCCCTGAACCAGGCCAGCATCGTCCGCGGCACCGAATCCGTCCGCAAGCCCGGTGGCAGCTTCATGACCTTCTCACCGGCCAGCCTCGGCAAGGCTCTTCTGGACAAGAGCGATGAGGAAGTCATCCAGACCCACCTCGCAGACCTTGACCAGGTACTCGGGCACGGCTTCGCCGACAGCGTGGTGGAAGCCCAGACCGACCGTTGGAAGGTCGCCTCCCCGTACTGCTTCCCGGGCCGGGCAAAGATCCAGTCCACGCTGATGCGCGGCACCAACCGCGTCTTCCTGGCCGGCGACTACCTGGGAACCCTCTACACCGAAAGCTCCATCACCACCGGCTTCTCGGCGGCGCAGGAAGCAGCCAGCGTCCTGGCCACGCACCGTCAGGCACCGCCGAAGTCCGGGCTCTCAATCGTCGCCTGAGCGGCGACTTCCTAAACCACCAACCCACGTACTGAAAGAGGAAACACCCCATGTCCAGCGAACTCCGCGGCGTACTCACCGCCCTCTCCACCCCGTTCAACCACGACGAGACGATCGACGTCGACACCCTGCGCAAGATCGTTGACCGCTCCATCGACGCAGGTGTCAACGGCGTCGTCGCAGCAGGCTCCACCGGTGAGGTTGGTGCACTGTCCTCTGAGGAACGCCTCCTGCTCATCAAGACGGTCATCGAGCAGGCCAACGGCCGTGTCCCCGTCATTGCGAACACCGGTGCCACGTCCACCGCGGAAGCAATCCGCCTGTCCAAGGCAGCTGAGCAGTTGGGTGCCGACGTGCTGATGCTCATCACCCCCTATTACGAGCCGCTGACACTGGAAGAGACCGTCACCTACATCAAGGACGTGGCCCGCTCGGTCAGCATCCCCGTGATGCTCTACAACATCCCGCCAGTCACAGGTGTCAACCTGGACCCCGCGACGGTCCGCGCCCTTGCCGAAGAAGTGGAGAACATCCGCTACATCAAGGACTCCAGCGCCAACTGGGAGCAGGCACTCCAACTCATCCACCACCACAGCGACGTCATCGGGACCTTCATCGGCTGGGATGCGTACCTGTACAGCGCCCTCGTGGAAGGCGCGGCAGGCGTCATGGCCGGTACCGCCAACGTGGTCCCTGACGAGATCGTGGCCGTTACCCGCCGGATCAACGACGGCGACCTTGCCGGTGCCCGCGAACTGTGGAAGAACGTGTACCCCGTCATCGACGCACTGCTGACCTCACCGTTCATCCCGGCCGTCAAGGCAGGCCTCACCCTCCAGGGCCTTCCCGCTGGAGCGCCGAAGCGGCCCACGGCAGAGCTCGACGCCGATCAGCTCGCCAAAGTTGAGCAGGCTCTGGCGAAGTTGTCCTCCATCAAGCAGAACATCGGATAACGCATGGGTGACTTCGATTTTGCGGAGTTCTTGTCCAGCGTTTCCGACGCGATCTGGGCGCCCATGGCCTACGTGGTCCTAGGGCTCGGTATCGCATACTCGGTAGCTACCAAGGGCATCCAGTTCCGGAGGATTCCGGACATGCTGCGCCAGCTTAAGGAAGCTGAACACGGCGATGGCGGCTTGTCCTCGTTCCAGGCCTTGGTTCTTGCCTTGGCCAGCCGTGTTGGCGTGGGCAGCATCGCCGGTGTGGCCACTGCGGTCAGTGCCGGAGGCCCCGGCGCCCTGGTGTGGATGGCTGTCACCGGATTGGTTGGCTGCACCGTGGGATACGCGGAAGCCGCACTGTCCCAGGCCTTCAAGCGCCAGGTCCTAGATGAGGACCGGAAGAAGGCCAACGAGGACATCGGCGGCATGCCCTACTACATCAAGTACGGTTTGAAGCTCCCGAAAGTTGGCGCGATCGTCGCGGTCCTCGGTGTGATCGGGTACGGCTTCGTTTTCCCCGGCCTGCAGGTGAACACCATCGCCGCCAGCGCCGAGAAAGCCTTCAGCCTGCCCACCTGGGCACCGGCCATCCTCGTCACCGTACTGATCGGCCTCGTGATCATCGGCGGCACCACCCGCGTCGTCAAGGTCACCCAGGGACTGGTCCCTGTCCTGGCTATCGGTTACCTGCTCCTGGCCTTGGCGGTCATCGCCATCAACGTGGACAAGGTCCCGGAAGCAGTTGTCCTGATCTTCCAGTCGGCCGTCGGCATCCACCCCGTCATGGGTGGCATCGCCGGCGCGGCAGTAGCCTGGGGTGTCCGCCGCGCGGTATTCGCTTCCTCGAACGGCCTCGGAGAGGCCACGTTCGCGGCTGCGGCGGCACGTACGTCCCACCCCGGCAAGCAGGGCCTGGTCCAGACCTTCAGCATCTACATCGACGTGCTGCTGATCTGCATGGCCACGGGCCTGATGATGGTGGTTTCGGGCAAGTACAACGTCTCCGATGGCGCCGGCGGCTTCCTGGCGAACAACATTCCCGGTGTTCCTCCCGGAGCCAACTGGGTCCAGGAAGCCATCGACACGATGCTCCCGGGCTGGGGCGCCGGCTTCGTCGCCGTCGCAGTTTTGCTCTTCGGTTTCACGTGCCTCCTGGCCTACTTCTACGTGGCCAACTCCAACCTCCTGTACCTGCTGGATGGCAGGACCGGGACCGGTTGGAAGAACATCCTGAAGATCGGAACCCTGGCCATCGTGTTCATCGGTTCGATCGTCAACGCAAAACTCATCTGGGCCGCGGGCGACATCGGGCTGGGCCTCATCGCCTGGGTCAACCTCATCTGCCTGGCGTTCCTCTTCCCGTTGGTCCGCAAGATCTACCTCGACTACGAACGCCAACGCAAGGTCGGACTGGATCCCACCTTCGATCCGAAGGCGCTCGGCATCGAGGGAGCCGACTTCTGGGAGCACCAGAACGAAAAGTCTGCCGCCGCCGTCAAGTAGCCCCAACGCAAATGAATTGAGCACACCATGACCACCACAGAAACATCCCAGTTCACCGTCCGTCGCGGGGGTACCTTCCCGGCTCCGTCGCTTCCGCCCTTCGGCCAGTTCATCGGCGGCAGCTTCGTGGCTTCCACGTCAGAGGAAACGGTCGATGTCGTCAATCCGGCGACCGAGGAAGTCATCACCCGGGTGCCCGCCGGCTCCCTGGAAGACGTCGACGCCGCAGTGGCGGCTGCTGTAGCGGCCAAGGCGGAGTGGGCAGCGAAGACGCCGAAGGATCGCTCGACGATCCTGCTGCGGATCGCGGACATCGTCGAGGAAAACCGCGCGCTCCTGGAAAACCTGGAAGCCGCCAACACGGGCAAACCAGCCGCCGTGGCCGAAGATGACATCTCCAGTGCCATCGACACCTTCCGTTTCTCCGCCGGCGCTGCCCGGGCCTTCACTGCTTTGGGTGCCGGCGACTACGCGGAAAACCACACCTCCGTGGTGTTCCGCGAGCCGGTGGGTGTGGTCGGTGTGATCACACCATGGAACTACCCGCTGCTGATGGCTGTCTGGAAGATCGCGCCCATCCTTGCTGCGGGCAACACCCTGGTGCTCAAGCCCTCGGAGCAGACGCCGCTGACTACGTTGAAGCTCGCTGAGCTGATCGCAGGCGAGGTTCCTGCCGGCGTCGTAAATATTGTTACCGGCCCCGGGCGGGTGGTGGGTAACCGCCTCTCCGAGCACCCCGACGTCGATCTTGTTGCCATCACCGGCAGCGTTGGCAGTGGCCAGAAGGTGGCCGCCAACGCCGCGTCGACGGTCAAACGCGTCCACCTGGAACTCGGCGGCAAGGCACCCGTGGTGGTGTTTGACGACGCCGACCTGCAGGCAGCTGCCGAAGGTGTCCGTTCCGCAGGATTCTGGAACGGCGGGCAGGAATGTGGATCTGCCTGCCGCGTCCTGGTGCACGAATCCGTCGCAGAGAAATTCACCGACCTGCTCGTCAAGGAAATCAGCGCCATTACCGTTGGCGCACCCGGAGTCGACGCTGAAATTGGCTCCATGATCTCCAAGTCCCACTACGATCGCGTCCTCGCAGCGCTGGAAGACGTCCGCAAGGACGGCCACACCATCGCCGTTGGCGGCAACGCTCTCGAGGGACCCGGCTATTTCATCGAACCCACTGTGGTGACCAATGTCCCTGCCGGTGCACCCATCACCTACACGGAAATCTTCGGACCCGTCGTGTCCGTGGAGACCTTCAGCACCGATGAGGAAGCCATCACCCGCGCCAATGAGACCGTCTACGGACTCGCGGCATCGGTGTGGACCAGCAGCGCATCACGGTCGCTGACCGTACCGCGCCAGCTCGACTTCGGAACCGTCTGGGTTAACTCCCATCTAATCATTGCCAACGAGGTTCCCTGGGGTGGCTTTAAGGGCTCCGGTTACGGCCGGGATCTGTCCATTTACGCCCTGGAGGACTTCTCCCGGACCAAGCATGTGATGTACAACCGGGGCTGAGCAGAACCCAACCCGACAGAAAAGAGAACGTGCATCCCGGAACACTCCGGGGTGCACGTTCTCTTTCTACCCCTCAAGAAATGAATCACCCGAGTCAGGTGGCGGCGTCGCCACTTTGAGAGGAACGAAATGGAACTGCTCTTGGAGTTGTCCGGCTGGGCAGGGGCGTTCGCGATACTGGCTGCATATTTGTCGGTCTCCATGGGCTGGCTAAAGGCCGGCAGGGTCTTTCAGACCGCAAACCTCCTTGGCGCTTGCGCATTCATCATCAATGGGGCGTTCCACGAAGCCTGGCCCTCCGTCGTCACGAATATCGCCTGGTTCCTGATTTCTGCCATAGCGCTTCTTCGTCTGCGCACCGTCCGTCAACTTCCGGGTGTTCCTGAGGCCACAGGACCTCTCGCCATTGTCGATGCGGCTGCTGATCCGCGGCTGGCAGTCCGTGCCGCGGGCGCCTGCGAAGTCCGTGGCGATCGCCAGTAAATAGCCAGCGCCTAACGCTGGCTTTAAACGCCAGAACGACGCCGGATGGAACCCGGCGTCGTTCTGGTCTTTTTGTTTAAGGGTCCTTGTCAGAGCTCGCTGGGCGCCCCAGGATCGCCAACAGCGGGGTCGATCCCGTACTTCTCCAGGATCTTCTTGATGCTGCCGTCTTTACGGAGCTTTTCGATGTCCTCATCCAGTGCCTTGCCGAGGGCTTCGTTGTCCAGGGCTGACGGCAGCATGACCTGTC
Organism: Paenarthrobacter sp. YIM B13468; assembly: GCF_042788025.1. Classification (NCBI taxonomy): domain Bacteria; kingdom Bacillati; phylum Actinomycetota; class Actinomycetes; order Micrococcales; family Micrococcaceae; genus Paenarthrobacter; species Paenarthrobacter sp. YIM B13468. Next base: position 128,589 of record NZ_JBHZPI010000010.1, read on the forward strand.
CGACGGATGCGAACTGAGGGACGTTGGCGTTCGGCTTCACGTCCACTACCGTGGCGCCTTCGATGGGGGCATCCTTGAACCGGTATTTGGCGGATGCGGAGGAGGCCACCAGGGCGTCGATGCGGCCGGCTTTGAGGTCGCCGTAGATGGATTCGTCATCCTGGTAGATCTTGAAGTTGTCTCCGAGCCACTTCTGCATGCTGTCATTCCAAAGGTTGCCAGCGACCGAGCCGATTTTCTTGCCTTCCAGCTGGTCGCTGGTGAGGCCCGTTTTCGACACGATGGCTTGGGGGTCGCTCCAGAGTGGGGTGCTCAGGTAGACGATCTTCTTCCGTTCCTTGGTGCGCAGCCAGTTACCGGATCCGATGTCGACGCGCTTTGACTGTACGGAGGGGATGACTGCGCCTGCTCCGCCGGAGGTGCTGACGGTGACTTTGAGGCATTCGAGCTTGGCGATCTGGTTGATCAGGTCGCCTTCCATTCCGGTGACGTTGTCACCGTCGAGGATGGTGGCGGGTGCGTAGTCGTAGCTGGCGACGGTGAGTTCGCCGTCGGTGATGGTTTTGAGGTCTTTGTGTGCGGGCGTGCAGTCGGACCCGCTGCTGGCGGCGTTGGATCCGCCGCAGGCGGCCAGTGACAGTGCGAGCATGCCGGCGACGGTGCCGGCGGACAGTGCGCGCACGAGGGGAAGGGGAGTTCGCGACATGGTGTCTCTTTCTTTGATGGGTGTTGGGGTTCAGGGGTTTGGGGTGGGTTAGTTGCGGAGCAGGTGGCGGCCGAGGCGTAGTTCGAGGATTTTGACGGCGCCGAGGAAGACGAGGGTCAGGGTTCCATAGATCACGGCAGTCAGGGTGTAGACGCTGAGGTATTCGAAGGTGATGGAGCCGATTTCGAAGGCTTTGGACATGAGTTCGGGGACGGCGATGACGAAGGCGAGGGCGCTGCCTTGGAAGACGAGCACGGCGAGCCCTGCCAGTGGTGGGGTGGAAATCCTGAGGGCTTGGGGGAGGATGACGATGCGGAACCCGGTCCAGCCGCGCAGGCCGGAGGTGAGGGCGGCTTCTTTTTGGCCTAGGGGCACGGCGGCGAGTCCGGCGCGGAAATATTCGGAGGCGTAGGCTCCGGTGTTCCAGGACAGGGCGATGATCGCTGTGGTTAGGGAGGTCAGGGTGATGCCGGCGTCGGGGAGGCTGAAGTAGAGCAGGTACAGCAGCACCAGGGCCGGCAGGCCCCGCCCGACCTCCACGAACAGGAACGAGATCCATTGGAAGGGTGCGACTTTTGATTCGGCCATGACGGCCAGAAGCAGGCCGAACGGGAAGCCGATGAGTAGGGCTAGCCCGGTCAGTTGGAGGCTGACGGAAAGCCCCGGCGCGAGGTTCGGCAACCAGCCGAGCCATTGGGTGATCATGTCCATCACACGACTCCGATCTTGCGGCGCAGTTTCAGGTCCACCCGGCGGGCAACGAGGGCGACGATGAGGCTGATGATGATGTAGAGCGCGCCGGCAACGACGAACGAGAGCAGCCCTTCATGGGTTTGCTTGGCTGACTGTTGGGCGTAGTAGGTGATCTCCCGGACGCCGATGGTGGAGGCCAGGGCGGAGTCCTTGAGCAGGCCGATGCCGTAGGTGGCGATGGCCGGCAGCGCTACCCGGAAGGCCTGCGGGGTGATGATGTGCCCCACGGTGGTGACGGCGCTTAGCCCGAGGGCGTGGGCGGCTTCGCGCTGGCCGTCGGGGATGCTCAGCAGGCCGGAGCGGTAGATTTCGGCCATGAACGCCGAGGCGATGATGGAGAAACCGATGATGGCCGCCTGGATGGTGGACAACCTGAGAGCGTATTGGGGCAGGCCGAAGTAGATCAGGAACAGCCAAGTGATCGGTGGGATGACCCGCACCACGTTGACGTAGACCGTGGCGACGGTGCGGATGATCGCGATCGGTGAGCGAACAGCGCCCACCAGGACCAGGCCGATGATGCCGCCGAACAGCAACGAGGCGCCGGTGACGTAGAGGGTGAGTCCGACGCCTTGGGCGATCGAGGACAACAGTTGCATGATCATCGCTGCCTCACCGGTCCAGCACAGCCTTGAGGAACTGCCGGGTGCGTTCATTCTCAGGTTGGGACATGACCTGTTCGCTGGGTCCGATTTCAAGGACCCCGCCGTTGCCCATGACCATGATCCGGTCCGAGACATCCCTGGCGAAGTGCATCTCGTGGGTCACCACCAGCATGGTCATGCCCTCATCGGCGAGGTCGCGCATAACGGCGAGGACTTCGAGGCCGATTTCGGGGTCCAGGGCGGACGTAGGTTCGTCGAAGAGCATGACTTTCGGGGACAGGGCCAGGGCCCGGGCGATCGCGATGCGTTGTTGCTGCCCGCCCGAGAGCCTCGCCGGGTAGGCCTTTGCCTTTTCCGGCAGTCCGACCCGCTGCAGGAGCCGGTTTGCGACTTCCTCGGCTTGTTCCTTGGATGCGCCGAGGACCTTGCGTTGGGGCAAGGTGATGTTCTCCATTACGGTCAGGTGGGGAAAGAGGTTGAAGCTTTGGAACACCATGCCCGTGACGCGGCGGAGGTGGTCCAGGCTTGTCTTGTCCGGCAGTTTCCCGCCGGCAACAACGCGGGCCCCGCCGATCGCGATGGTGCCCTCGGATGGTGTTTCCAGGTAGTTCAAGCAGCGCAGGAACGTGCTCTTACCGGCGCCGGAGGGGCCGATGATGGAGACCACTTCGCCCTCGGCCATGGAGAGATTTACATCCGACAACACCTTGATGACGCCGTAGCTCTTACCGAGCCCGGAGACCTCAACCTCACCCGAGAGTGCGGTCGGGGGAGCCTTTGTGCCAAAACTGAAGCTCATTTTTATTGGTTCCTTCGATTTGCTGACGCTTTGAGCCGTAGACGGGTTCGCTGACGCTTCCGTCTCCCTGCGGAGGCCGAATTGGCCTGTTCCTGATCCGTGGTCCCACCGACGCCCAATCGGGGTGGGTGTGAGGTGCGCCGCATATATGTGTGGCGCTGCTCACAACTAAAGAATACATCATTGAATGATTAAGGCAATAGGATGCGCGAAGATTTGTCAGGACTAGACACGTCGGCGGGAACAGTGCTGAGAATGGCGCGGCTCACGCGCTTGGCCTCTGTATAGGCCCCGTGCGTCCCTGCAGTCTCCGACGAGTAGTCGCCTGCAAAGTGAAGGGTGTTGTTAACGGGGGCCTGGAGTGCCGGGAGTGCCGCGGCCCGTGTGGGTGTGAGCAGGGAGAAGCAATGCTCCCATGACTGGATTTCGGCTCCCAGGATGTGCCCGCGCAGCTGCGGTGCCACCGTCAGGAAATCCTCGATCCACTGCTCCAGCACACCGGACGAGTGGTCATTGGCTTCCTCGATGTACCCGGCTGAATTTCCGTAGCAGACGAATTGGGCCGTTCCATCCTTGCGGCCCGGCCTCGGGTTGATCACCACATCGAAGACGCGGCCGGCGGTGGCGATGAATGCCCAGTCGTCAATGGCGGCAAGCTCGGGTGCGCTGATGTCCACCACAATGCCGAGTTCCGTTGAGCCGGGAGTCTGCACCGCCTCCAGGGCCTCCGTTTTCCACTCAGGCAACTGGACCATACCGGCAATCCGTGGAGCGGGAACCGCCAGGACAACATGCCGTGCGGTCAACTGCTGTTTCGCCGTGTGTTCTGCCCCGGAGCCACCATCGGCTGCGTCGTTGGTGAAGACATCCAGTGACCACATGCCGTCGCCGTTCTGGTGAATGGAGTCAACACGGTGATGCATGCGCACTTCGGTGCTTTCCAGGGAGCGGGCGAGCGCCACGGGAATGGCCTGCATGCCTCCCAAGGAGACCATTCGGTTCTTCTTTTCCCGGACCAGGTAACTGGCGAAATATCGCAGGGCGTACGTTGCGCTGAGTTCGGCGGGATGAGCAACCGATCCACCCCGAATGGCTGCAGTGAGGATTTCCTGGACGTCCAGGGGCAGGTCGTTGATGCGGGACTGGGCAGATTGGTCGCCAAAGCCGGGCGTGGACGGGCGAAGCTGCCCGTCCGCAGTGTTGGCGTAGTATTCGGAGGTTGCGCGTTCAATGAATGACCGCAGTCCGTTGCGGGATTCCTCTGTGAGGGGAAGTTGGTCCACCAGGTGATGGTTGTCGCCCGAGACCACGGTTTCGCCGTCTACATGGATTCCGAAAGTGGTGGGTTCGAAAGGAACCAGCGGTACGCCCAGTTCAGTGGCCAGCTCATGCGAGGCCGTGCCGGTGTAGACGAACATCGCTCCCACGTTGACCGGTTCGCCGGCAATATCAACGGTTTTTGCGCGCCCTCCCAGCCGTCCTGTTTCCTCCAGGAGCACAACTCTTTGGCCTGCGCGCTCAAGATTGTAAGCAGCGGCCAGCCCGGCTGGGCCTCCGCCAATGATGGCGACATCGTACATGTGCTCTCCTAGGGAATTGGTTGGTACATGGCCCGGGTTATCGTTGGTGCCCGGATCTGTTGTCACAATGATTGGCCAGGCCGGGCATGGTGGGAACACTTCAGGAAGAATCTGCTCAGAAATGAGTCTTTGAGTCAGTGGCAGTGTCGACCTACACTTGCTGGCATGGGAACTGCCATGGATCGTCAGGAGCTCAAAAGGGCTATATTGACGGCCCCGCTCTGGATGCAGTCAACCAAGAGTTCCAGCCGCCTCGTCGCTGAGGCCGTCGGCGTGAGCCAATCGCTCGTAGCCCGCACCTGGCAGGAGTTTTCGGCACCTGAAGCGGCAACCGACGAGATTCGGGCCAAGCTGGCGGAACGCCGGATGGTATTGGTTGGATTTGCCGTTGGCCGCAGTGGGTCCTGCTTGGTCTTGAAACCGTCCCGTACATCGCGTGCCCAGCACGCGGCCGGCCTGGCCGCCAGCAGCAGGCGAAGACTGCGGGCGGTGCTGGCCGCGGATCTGCTGCGGAACGACGAGCAGAAACCGGAATCGGTCAGCAGCAGTGGTTTGTGGACGTCGCTGGAGTCCAAGGGGCATAGTCTTGCCGGAGCCATGATCCTGGTAAGTGGTGGCTTTGCTGTGCCCGATGGTGTGCGGCCCACAGCGCGCTTCGCCAGCGCCTGGCAATGGCAGAGATTGGTCGCGGCCCTGGATCTGCTGACCGAAACGTCAACCGGGCCGCTGCTCGTCGATCTGGAGTGGCGGCTTCGCCGCTGGCATCAGGGTCCCGGGGATAAGTTCATCTGGACCGCTGACCGTCCGGAGTCCCCAGCGGCTCCAAGAGGTTCCAGCGGCGACAAGATCATGTTCCTGGAATCCGGAAGCGGCCTGGACGAGGACATTCTGGCGGCACTCCGCCAGGGCCTGGTGGACGGAGCGTTCTCCGGTGAAAGCGAAATTACCGTGGGAAAGCTAAGCCGCCTCCTGGGTGTGCCGGTCAGGGATGTCCGTGCCTCCGTTCGTGCACTCACTGAAGACGGCTTGGTAACCGCTGCGAGGTCCGACTCAATAGTTGTGAGGATTCCGTCCCTTGAGGACGCATCGGAGACTTACATGGCCCGCCGGGCGCTGGGGGCGATCGCGGTGCGGGCAGCAAGCCGGTGGACTCCCGAAAGCCGCTCACGGATCGAAAAGCTATTGGAAGATTTGGCTCAGTGCGTTCGCCGCGATGACATCACCAAAGCGCACTACCTGGACATGGATTTCCAGATCGCAGTGTTTGAGGCCTCAGGCCTGAACCGGATACCGGCCATGCTGGAGACCCTCACCAAGCAGGCCTTCATGCACTTTGCCGTCATCGGGGCGCGCTACGCGTTCTCACCCGAGAAGATCCTGGAACAGAATACAGAGATTTTTGAAGCCATCAGTTCAGGGGACCTTCGATCGGCAACATTGAGTTGGCAAACCAAGATGGATGACGGCCTTAACTACGTGGCACAACACATCGCGGCTATGAAGTTTGTGTAGCTAACGCCCGTATGAGCGCGGCTAATCAGCCATGCATCATGTCTCGCGGCAAGCCTAGGTCCCCTTTGGACAGTCCGGGCCGTGGACAGAAGACGCAGGCTGCTACATTGTTCTCGATGGGGGCGCATCGTGTACTCCCTGGAATCCTCAGGGGTCCGATATGAGCATGCAGTTTCCGCAGTCTCCTGCTCCATCAAAGACAGAAACCGGCGTCCTTGAAGCGAAGAGATCCCGCAATGGGCGGACCGTTGTCGGCCTCGGTTTGATTTTTATCGGCCTGGCGTGGGTGCTGCTGCTGTGGCAGGCGTATGGCGGAACTGGCTCAGAAATCGCTGCTTTCAGCGAGGGTGAGAGAGCCGAACTGATAATGGCAGATGCTCAGAACGTAATTTTGACGGCTTTCCTGCTGGCCGTTGGAATCTGGAACGTTGCCACCCGGCGCAGCAATTCCAAAGCTCCCTTGGTCGCGGCGCTGGTCTTGGTGGGACTTGAGCTCGTCCTTGGCATCATCAACGTTGTTGACGTCGTAACCACCACAGGGGAGATGCCCAACGTCCTCAGCTTGATTTTCCGCATCGCCATCCTCGCGCAAACCATCCGATTGCTGCGGTTCAAGCCGGTCAATCCGCTCCTGTTGCAGCTGCCTTAAAGGAGCCGCCCGGAGTTCGTCACAGACGGCTGGCATGCCTCCGGGCAAAGCAAAGGCCCCGCATCCCTCATAAACAAAGGGAAGCAGGGCCTTTCTCATTCGCGGTGACGGTGGGATTTGAACCCACGTTGGCTTTTACACCAAACAACATTTCGAGTGTTGCACCTTCGGCCGCTCGGACACGTCACCAACTGAAATAGGGTACCGGAGTTAGGGCCTGTTCCCCAAAACGGCCCGCAAGCGAGCCCCCAGCCAACCACCGGGGAAACGCCGACAAGTGAACTCAACTTCCGCCCGCACCCGCCCAGCGATAGATTCATAAGCATCATGACTATCTCGCACGAACAAGAACACGAGGCCCAGGCCTATTGGGTCACTGAGTCGGGCCACGGTGAGTTGCGCCCGGAGGCCATACCAACACCCGGCCCCCAGGAAGCCCTCGTCAGGACCCTGTACTCAGGCGTCAGCCGCGGCACGGAGCGCGTAGTCCATGAAGGGCGCGTCCCGGAACGCGTGGCCGATTTGATGCACGCCCCGCATCAGGAGGGCGACTTTCCCGGCCCGGTCAAATACGGCTACCTGTCCGTCGGCGTCGTGGAACAAGGCCCGGACACCTGGATCGGCAAAACAGTCTTCAGCCTCCACCCGCACCAGGATTTCTATGTGGTCCCGACGAACCATCTCACAGCCATACCGGAGGACGTGCCTGCCCGCCGTGCCGTTCTCACGGGCATCGTGGAGGTAGCAATCAATGCCCTTTGGGAAGCCGGGCCGAGGCTGGGAGACCGCGTCGCCGTCGTCGGTGGTGGCTTGGTGGGCGGCGTCCTGGCGACCATCCTCCGGAAGTATCCGCTGGGCCGCCTGCAACTCGTGGATGCAGACGCGGAGAAGAGAAATCTCGCCGAGAAGCTCAACATCAACTTCGCACTCCCGGACGAAGCAGAGAACGATTGCGACGTCGTCTTCCACTGCTCCGCATCCAACGAGGGACTCAAATTGAGCCTCCAACTTGCCGGCGACGATTCCGACGTGATCGAGCTTTCGTGGTTCGCTGACAAGGAAGTCACCCTGCCGCTGGGCGAGGATTTCCACGCGCGCAGGCTCACCATCCGCTCCAGCCAAGTGGGGGCCGTGGCGTTGCCCAGGAGGCACAGAAGAACCAACGCCCAGCGCCTCCAACTCGCGGCAGCAACCCTGAAGGATCCGGTCTTCGACACATTCCTCAGCAGCGAGTGCCAATTTCAGAATCTGCCCACCAGCCTCGTTCAGTTGTTTGAAAAGCCCGGCGGCTTTTGCCACGTGGTCGCCTATCCAAAGCCGGAGGAATAAGACATGTTCAGCCTGACCGTCCGACGCCATTTCATGATTGCCCACAGCCTTCCCCGGGAAGCCTTCGGCCCCGCGCAGGGCCTCCACGGTGCCACGTTCGTCGCCGAGGTGACCTTCCGCCGCCCGGGTCTCAACGAGGACGCCATCGTCCTGGATATCGGTGCTGCAGGCGGCATTCTCGAGGAGGTTCTTGAAGACCTGAACTACAAGAACCTCGACGAACACCCATACTTCAAGGGCAAGTTATCCACCACGGAGGCGTTGGCCAAGCACATCGCGGACGCAGTTGCCGCACGCATCGCGGACACCCCGGATGGAGCGGCCCTCAACGGTATCGACGTCGTCCTTCGCGAGAATCCGGATGCGTGGGCAGGATATTCATTGGAGCTCCCGGTCAAGTAAGTGCACATCCGCTTCCTGGTGCCGGGAAACGTCCGGCACGGCTCCGGCGGGAACAAGTACAACGCCAAACTCGCCGAGCACCTGACAGCCCTGGGCGTGGGGATAGAGACAGTCATCGTCGACGGCGGCTGGCCGGTTGGGAGCGCGGCGGACCGGCAGCGGTTTGCCGAAATGCTCGACGGCGGCGCCACAGTGATTGCCGATGGTTTGGTCGCGAGTGGGGCCCCGGATGAAGTGGCGGGGGCGGTAAGGGCAGGAACCAGGATGTGGATTCTTTCCCACATGGCGCTGGCCGATCACGCGGACCTTGAAGCCAGGTCCCTGGCCGCAGCCTCAGGTGTTATCTGCCCAAGCGAGCATGCTGCTGCCGCGTTGGAAAAAAGGCATGGCCTCGAAAACATCGTGGTTGCCCAGCCCGGAGTTGAAGCGGCTGAAACAGCAAAGGGCTCGGAACCCCGGCACATCATCGCCCTCGCCGCCCTGCTGCCCAACAAGAGCCAAACGGAACTGGTCGAAGCCCTCGCCACCCTAAAAGACCTGCCATGGACGGCGGCCCTGATCGGAGCAGACCAACCTGACCCCGCGTACGCGGCAGAGGTGAGGGCCGCCGTCGAACGTTACAAACTCCAAAACCGCATCATGATGACTGGGGAGTTAACCGGCAAACCGTTGGAGGATCAGTGGCGTGCAGCCGATCTCAGCATCCTCATCTCCAAGTCCGAGTCGTTCGGGCTGGTAGTGACGGAGTCCTTGGCCCATGGCGTCCCGGTTGTCGTCCGGCAGGGGACCGGCGCCGTGGAAGCACTTGGGAACACAGGAGCGGGGACGGCGCTTGACCTCACACAGCCCGACAACCTTGCCAGCACTTTCCGCAGATGGCTCACCGACCAAGAGCTTCAACACAGGTGGCGAACTGCGGCACTCCAGGCGCGGTCCAACCTTCCCGGGTGGGACACCACAGCAGCAACGGTTCTGAAAGCCCTCGGCAGCGACGAAGGTGCAGAATAGGGCCATGACGCCCAAAGTCCAGACCATTCCTGTCGCAACAACCCTCACCCCGGAGCGTCTCCGGGCCTGGGCCTGGCACAAACAGGGACTCGACGGGTCACTCTCAGGAAAGACGTCCGGGGAAGTCCTGGACCACGCCGGGTGGGCTCGCTCGGTGGGCGGCGCCAACCCGTACCTTACCCTGTTCGCGAGGGCAGGAATCAGCCGCGAACAGGTGGACCAGGACGTCAAAGAACTCAAAATCCACGAACTCCCCACCGCCCGTGGCTGCACCTACGTACTGGGCCGGGCCGACTTCGCCTGGGGCCTGCAGATTGGCCGCGACGCCGCCGTCGCACCCTTAAAGGTACTGGCCAGACTCGGCGTGGAACGCAGCGAGATCACCCTTCTCGAGGACCAAGTGGAGCACGCCCTCCAGGAGTCCAGCGACCCCCTGGATCCCAAACAGCTCAAGGACCAACTGGGCGATTCCATCCGAAGCCTCGGGGAGGAAGGCAAAAAGAAGGGCGCCGCCACCACCCTGCCCACGGCCCTGGGCCTGCTCCAAGCCGACGGCCGCATCCGCCGGGTCCCCATCAACGGCCGCCTCGACCAGCAGCGTTACGCCTACACCAAATGGGGCCTTCCGCCCAGCAAAATCGACGACGACGGCGCCCGCCGCCTCCTGCTCGAACGGTACTTGGGCTGGACTGGCGGAGCGACTCTCAAGCAGAGCCAGTGGTTTACCGCATTCACCGTAGCCCAGACCAAAGCGGCGCTCGCCGGCGTCGGGGCAGTTGAGGTGCCCACAGCAAACGGTGACGTGCTGTGGATGCTGCCGGACGACGTCGAACGCTTGGCCGACTTCCAAGTACCCGGCGACGAGCAGATCCAGTTGCTTGCAGGCACGGATTCACTGGTCCTCCACAGGCGGAACTCGGCTGACATGTTCGCTGAGGAAGACAAAGGAAAGAAAGTCCTGGACACCACCCTTGCGCTCCAGGCCGACCTCCCGGACCACCCGATTCTGGACCGGGGCAGGATCGTCGGTCTGTGGCAGTACGATCCCGGCAAGGAACGCATCGCGGCCTGGACCTTCGCCAAGCCCACTGCCGCAGTAAGCAAACGCATCGCCGAAATTGAAGCATGGATCCGCGATGAACTTGGGGACTTCAGGTCCTTCAGCCTGGACTCATCCGCGTCGCGCCAGTTGCGGATCGACGCCCTGGACGCTGCTGCCGGGCGCTAGGACTGCAAGGAGACAACTAGCCCGAACCATACGGCCGGGTGATTGCTTCGAGGAAGTGCCCGTCCGGGTCGCAGAAGTAGATCCCGCGGCCGCCGTCGTTGTGATTGATCTGTTGCGCACGGGAGCGTGCGGGGTCGGCCCAATAGGGGATGTGTTCGGCGCTGATCCGCAGGAAGATCGCATCGAACTCCTTCTCACTGACCAGGAAGGCATAATGCTGGGGCGCTATGTCTTCCGAAGACTCAAGGAAATCCAGGGTGACGCCGTTCTCCAAGGAAACAGTGACAAAGGACCACATCGGCTGTGGAGCGGGAAGCCCAAGGATGCGGGCCAGAAACGCAGCGGACGCGTGCTTGTCCTTGGCGTAGACGATGGTGTGGTTGAAGGCGATTGTCATGATTGGCTCCTTTGCATAGAGCTCAGGCGGATGAGCGGTGCTCTGCTGCCGGTACCCGGTGTGTAGCGAAGAAGTCCCGGAGGAGCGTTGCGCATTCTTCCTCACGCACGCCTGCGTACACCTCCACCCAGTGGTTGAGCCGGCGCTCGCGGAGGATGTCGAACACGGAACCTGCGGCCCCGGCTTTCTCATCCCACGCGCCAAACACGACGCGGGGAATCCGTGCCAGGACAATTGCCCCGGCGCACATGGCACACGGTTCGAGGGTTACCACCAAGGTGCAGTCCTCGAGGCGCCATCCATCGCCGCCTTCGCCCAATTCGAGGGCGTGGCGTTGCAGGGCGGCCGCGGCTTCACGGATGGCGACGATCTCTGCGTGGGCCGTTGGGTCCCCGTGCGCTTCCCGTTCGTTACGTCCTGAACCCAAGACGCCGCCGTCGGGCCCTAAGACAACCGCGCCAATCGGCACGTCGTCCGTTTCCAACGCCAGCCGGGCCTCGTCCAAGGCAAGGCCCATCCAAGCCATGTGTTCTGCGTGATACGGCTCGGTGGCGCTCATGTCTCAATGATAGTTTTGAACGCATGCGCACACTCGTCGTGGACCACCCGCTGGTCGCTCACAAGCTCACCGTTCTGCGGGATAAGAACACCCCTTCACCGGTCTTCCGGCAACTCACTGAAGAACTCGTCACCCTCCTGGCCTACGAAGCCACCCGTGAGGTCAAGACGCAGCCAGTCGAGATCGAGACCCCTGTCACCAAGACCATCGGCACGGCGTTCACCAAGCCGACGCCGTTGGTGGTTCCCATCCTGCGCGCAGGCCTTGGCATGCTCGAGGGCATGACCAAACTGGTCCCCACAGCCGAGGTCGGCTTCCTGGGAATGGCCCGCGACGAAGAAACACTGGACATCATCACCTACGCCGAGCGCCTCCCCGAGGACCTCACCGGACGCCAGATCTTTGTGCTGGATCCCATGCTTGCCACTGGCGGCACCCTGCGCGAAGCCATCAAGTTCCTCTTCAAGCGCGGCGCCTCGGACGTTACCTGCATCTGCCTGCTGGCAGCTCCGGAAGGCCTCGCCAAGTTGGAGGAGGAACTGCAGGACGCCAACGTGAAGGTAGTCCTCGCTTCGATTGACGAGAAGCTCAATGAGAGGTCGTACATCGTTCCGGGATTGGGCGACGCCGGCGACCGCCTCTACGGCGTGGCCGGCTAATCCGCACGCCCCTACCGCTTTCCGGCGAGTCCCGTTAGCCTGTGGCGCATGGACTGGAAACTTGAACTGGTGTTTGTCCCTGTGTCCGACGTCGATCGCGCGAAGGACTTCTACGTCAACAAAGTTGGTTTCAACGCCGATTACGATGAGCGTCCCATGGACGGCCTCCGCTTTGTGCAGTTGACCCCGCCGGGTTCGGCTTGTTCCATTGCCATCGGGGAGGGCCTCAATGATGCCCCTCCGGGGACGGCGCCGTCGCTTCAAATCGTGGTCAGCGATATCCAAAAGGCCCACGACCACCTGAAAGAAAACGGTGTGGATGTCAGCGATATCGATGTCCAGGACTGGGGACACTTCGTCCATTTTGCGGACCCCGACGGCAATAAGTGGGCTGTGCAGTACATTCCGCACCGGCCCAACGGCTAGTCACACTTCGCTCCCACCCCTGCATGGTGCGGCAGGATGGAACTATGAGCCATCCTGCCGAGCCAACTTCACCTTCCGCGCAAGCCGAACGATCGCCAACCTTGACTGTCCGTGCTGTCCTGTTCGACATGGACGGAACACTGGTTGACTCCACGGCGATCGTTGAGCAGGTATGGCTGGAGTTCGCTGAACGATACGGCCTCGATTACAACGAGATCCTGCGGACGTCCCACGGCGTGCAAGCGGGCGATACCGTGCGCCGTTATGCTCCGGCAGGAGCCGATTTGGAAGCCTTGACTGCCGAGCTTGGCCAGATGGAACGCACGCGAACCGACGGCGTGATTGCCCTCCCGGGCGCCGAAGCGTTGCTCGCTGCCCTGCCGGAGGACGCCATCGCGCTCGTCACATCGGCGGACCGCATCCTTGCCGACATCCGGATGAAGGCTGCGGGACTTTCCATGCCATCGACCGCCGTCACCGCCGAAGGTGTTACGCGGGGCAAGCCGCACCCGGAGGGCTACCTCAAAGCTGCAGCGTTGCTGGGCGCGGAACCAGCCGACGTCGTGGTTTTCGAGGACGCTCCGGCAGGTATCGCAGCCGCACGCGCCGCCGGGATGCGAACCGTGGTGGTCGGCGACGCCGGCGGGCAGCTTGAGCCGGGTATGTGGCGGATCCCGGACTACTCGGCCGTGACGGTCACGGCCGTGAAACACGACGACGGCGGTCACCTCATCACCCTCACGCTCTAGCCTGTTCGCCACCGCTGTTCCGACCGGCGAAGCCGGAGTAGGCTGTGCGCATGTCTGCGTTGCCGGAGGCGTATGGTGCTGCACTGGAGCGGGCCATGGCGCACGCTACGGATTGGCTTGCATCGGTGCCCAGCCGTTCTGTGCGTCCAGCGTCCGACGCCGATCAGGTCGCCTCGAGTCTCCTCTCAAGCCTTCCCGATGAAGCAACGGATGCGGCGGACGTAGTAGATGAGCTCGCCGCATTGGCTGAGCCGGGGTTGATGGCCATCCAGTCCGGACGCTTCTACGGCTGGGTGATGGGCGGGACGCTGCCGGCTGCCATGGCTGCAGATTGGCTTGTCTCGGCATGGGACCAAAACGCCGGGCTCAGGTTTGCGACTCCAGCTGCCGCCGCGATCGAAGAATCCGCAGCGGCCTGGCTCCTGGAACTATTGGATCTTCCGAGAGGATCCGACGTCGGGTTCACCACTGGCGCTACCACGGCCAACTTCGCGGGCCTCGCCGCCGGGCGTCAATACCTGATGGACGAAGCAGGGTGGGACCTCGCGGACCTTGGCCTCACCGGGGCGCCGCGGATCACTACGTTTGCCGGACGCGAACGGCACGCCGCCGTGGACCTCGCCTTGCGGTATCTGGGGCTGGGAGCATGCGTTCCCGTGGACACAGACGGTCAAGGCAGGATCCTGCCGGACGCCCTCGCGGATGCCATGGATGAACAACCCGGACCTTCCCTCGTGTGCCTGCAGGCCGGCAATCTGCATTCCGGAGCGTTCGATCCGATGTCCGAAGCCATTGCGGTAGCCCATGACCGCGAGGCTTGGGTGCATGTGGATGGCGCATTTGGGTTGTGGGCGGCGGTCAGCCCACATCTACGCGGGCGGCTGGCTGGAGTAGAGGAGGCCGATTCGTGGGCCACCGACGCCCACAAAACATTGAACGTCCCGTACGACTGTGGCTTGGCCATCGTCTCCCGGCCGGAAGCCCTGAGGCGCGCCTTCAGCGTCCATACGAGTTACCTCATCGCAACGGAGACCGGACTGGGTGATCCGTTCGACAAAGTTCCGGAACTGTCCCGTAGGGCCCGGGGCATCCCCGTATGGGCTGCCCTCCGACAGTTGGGCCGGTCCGGAGTCATTGCCATGGTGGACAGGCTTGCAGGAAACGCCCGCGCGTTGGCGGAGGGCCTCGCCGGTATCCCAGGCGTGGAAATTCTGAACGACGTCGTTTTCACGCAGGTGTCGGTGGCCTTCGGCAGCGATGACCGCACTCACCGCGTCACCCAGAGACTCATGGCCGAAGGGATTGTGTGGATGTCAGGTTCCTCATGGCGCGGACGCGAAATCCTCCGGATTTCGGTGAGTAACTGGTCCACGGACGCAGGTGACGTCGCTGCCTCGATCGCAGCCGTTCGAGGTGCGGCAGAGGCCGAACCGGAAGCATAGCGACGTCCTGTTACAAGGCCGAGCGCGCCTTTTCCAGGTAAGCCATCAGCCCGGCCAACTGCTCAGCGCTCCACGGCAGTCCCGCGCTGATGGCCTGGCTGTTTTCCTGCCAGGCTGCACGCGCTGCAGCTTTGGTGTCCTCACTCGAGTGGAACATGGAACCGATGCCGTCCCATGAGCGCACCCATTCCTGGACGGAGGGATCCGTGACGGGCCTCTCGGCTTGGACGTGCGCCAGTCCTTCTTCCACCAGGGCAGCCCACTGCTGCTTGGCGGCTTCGACTTTTTCTGCGCCGAGTTCTTCCCGCTTGTCCGCGAGTTGCTGGCGTTGTTCGGCTGTGAAGTTGTTTTCGAGCACGGTGATCATCTCCAACGTTGACATGAATTGTTCAGGGGTGGGCATGGCGTGTCCGTCCATGCGTGACAAGAGCTCGCCCAAACGGTTTTGGAGCGCTTGGAGCTGCTGGGCGTGCTCCTGCACATGGGCCAGCTGCTGCTGGAGGAGGCCCCGAATGGACTCAGGATCATCCTCGGGGGTTTGCAGCGCCTTGCCGATGGCCGCGAGCGGAAGCCCCAGCATCTGAAGGGATCTGATCCGGTATAGCCGGCGCAAGTCGCGCTCCGAATACCGGCGATGACCGGACGGTGTCCTTTGGCTTGCGGACAGCAGCCCGATCTCGTCGTAATGGTGAAGCGTCCGCACGCTGACGCCACACGCTGTGGCCAGCTCACCGATGCTCCACGGTCCGGATCCCGTTGTTCCCGTCATGAGCACAACGCTAAGTCCTGACGTAACGTCAGGTGCAAGCCGGCGTCGTCCGATTTCTTAAACCTGGGAGGGCAGGTTAAACGCGAAAACCGCCCCGGTCCCGCCGTTGGCTGCAGTAATCCCTGCTGCGAACGGCGGAAAACGGGGCGGCAATCATGCCCTGAACGTTTGAGCCCGCTGGGGTGGGCTCAAACGTGCTTATTGAGTTGGCTTAGTACCAGTTGTTGGCCAAGTGGAAGGCGAGGGCGGCGGAGGGGGAGCCGTAGCGTTCCTTGATGTAGTTCAGGCCCCACTTGATCTGGGTCTGGTAGTTGGTCAGCCAGTCATCGCCTGCAGTTGCCATCTTGGAGGCTGGCAATGACTGCACGATTCCGTAGGCGCCACTGGAGGTGTTGGTCGCGGTGGTCCGCCAGTTGGATTCCTTCTCCCACAGTGTGTTCAGGGCGGTCATTTCACCCGGACCCCAACCGTAGTTGGCGAGGATGCTGGCGGCGTATGCCTTGGCAGCAGCGGGATCGTCCACGGCCTTGGGAGCCGCAGCAGCGGCCGCGGCTGCAGCAGCGGCGGCATCCGCAGCCTGCTTGGCGGCTGCATCAGCGGCAGCCTTCTCGGCGGCAGCTGCCTGGTCGGCAGCGGCTTTCTCGGCCGCAGCCTTCTCCGCGGCAGCCTTCTCGGCAGCGGCCTGTGCCGCAGCCGCCTGGTCTGCAGCAGCCCTGTCTGCAGCGCCCTTCTTGGCAGCAGCATCCAAGGACGCAGAAATTTCCGCTGATTTGTTGCTGACCTGGGCGGTAGCCTGCGTCTCGGACGCCTGGCTCGTTTCGGGGAGATTGAATGCGGCGTTTGCGGCCTGACCGAGCGATGCGACGCCCAATGCTGCGGCAACGACTCCTGCAACAACTGACATTCGTTGCCCGGTCTTGCCGCGCCGTGCAGCGTTCTTCAGAACGGCTTGCGACTTCGTCAGGGGAGCAGTGTGTTCGTCACGGTGACGCGCGGAAGGGCGCGTCTGATCGTTGAATTCAGACATGTGTGATTACCTCTCAGCGCCTGCGGAGTTAGCTGTCGGGTTCGGATGAGGTCATCCGGCCGCGCGCGTAGCTGCGGCTTCACCCCAAGGGCAAGGAAAGTACTGTGCCCGGAGACTCTGGGTCCCCCGTCTCTGCCTCGAATGAGAACGGAACTCCGGGAAGTGGCAGAGCTCGGCGCATCCCGGGTGCGGGCCAGTTAGGGGCGACCCACCCTTTCGAAGGTACAGGAGGTTTCGGCTTAAGTCACATTTGGGTAACAGAGATCACGTTCACGGCGCGTCATGTTGCCCGATTCGTTATATGCGTTCGTTCAAAGCCGTGGGGAATCGAAGAGCGAATTCCGTGTGTCCCGGCCGGGACGTCACTTCCACACTTCCCCCATGCGCCTGGACGATGGATTCGACGATTGACAAGCCCAGTCCGGAGGTTCCTTCCGACCCCGATCTCGCCGCGTCAGCCCGGGCAAACCGCGAGAAGATACGGCTCTGGAACCCAGCGGGAATACCAGGCCCGTTGTCGGTGACTGTGACCACCGCACTACCATCCGCGGAGAGCATGACGCCTGTGACCACCGTGGTACCTGGATCGGTGTGTTTGCGGGCGTTGGACAGCAGATTGGCCAGCACCTGATGCAGCTGGGTTGCGTCCCCGCGCACTGTAATGGGCTCGTCAGGGAGTTGGAGCTTCCAGATGTGGTCCGGTGCCATCACCTTTTCGTCACTGACGGTCTCGATCACCAGCTGCGTCAGGTCCACATCGGTGACTTTCAACGCCTGGCCTTCGTCCAGGCGCGCCAACAGCAACAGGTCCTCCACAAGCGTGGTCATCCGTTCCGACTGGCTCTGGACCCGCGCCAGCGATTTCCTGCCGTCCTCCGTGAAGTTCTCCGTCATACGAAGAAGCTCGGTGTACCCACGAATGGCGGTCAGCGGCGTCCGAAGTTCGTGGGAGGCATCGGCAACGAACTGCCGGACCTTGGTTTCGCTCTCCTGACGGGCTTCCAGGGCCCTGGAAACGTTGTTGAGCATTTGGTTCAAAGCGTGGCCAACGCTGCCAACTTCTGTTCCTGGATGGGAGGCCGACGGCGGTACGCGCACCGCGAGCGCCACTTCACCGGCGTCGAGGGGAAGGCGCGATACCTTGGTTGCGACCTCCGAGAGTTGCTCAAGTGGCCGCATGGTCCTGCGAATGATGACAGTGCCCGCGAGGCCGATCAGCACCAGGCCGCCAAGGGAAACAAGCACCATGGTCCATACCAGCGAGGCCTCGGCGTTTTGCTTGTCAGCCAACGGCAGGCCCGTCACAATAATGTCGCCGTAGGGGGTCTCAACTGCCACCAACCGGTAGTCGCCGTTGGACAATGAACGGTCAACGGGCCCCTTGTCGCGGGGGAGCGAGAGCAGGACCTGCTTGTCTTCTGCCGAGAGTGCCACGCGGCGACCGTTTGCGTTCAGGAAGCCCGAGTTGATGACCGCGGAACCATCGATCCGCGCGTTGAGCGTCCCGGCACCTTGGCCACGGGCCTCCAGTGGATCTGGCCGACCGCTTGAGGGAAAGCTCGACGGCGGCCTGCCGAATTCATTCGCGCGGCTTGAGGCCTGCTCCAACTGCTTGTCCAGTTGTTTGTTGAAGTACATGTCCATGGAGGCGTAACTAACCACTCCCACTGCGCTGCAAATAGCCACCAGCAAGGCCATCGCCACCAGGACCAACCTCGTGCGCAAATGCCAGGTGGAGGGATTGAGCCAGTTCCGCTGGGTCTTGCGGGTTACGCCTGAAGGGGTGGACAAGATTCAGTCCGCAGGCTTGATGACGTAGCCAGCGCCACGGACGGTGTGGATCATTGGCGGGTGGTTGGCTTCGATTTTCTTGCGCAGGTAGGAAATGTACAGTTCCACGATGTTGGCCTGCCCGCCGAAGTCATAGTCCCAGACCCGGTCCAGGATCTGTGCCTTGCTGACCACGCGCTTGGGGTTCTCCATGAGGTAGCGAAGCAGCTCAAACTGCGTTGCCGTGAGCTGGATGTCCTCGCCGGCGCGCGAAACCTCCCGTGTGTCCACGTTGAGGGTGAGATCACCCACCACCAGTTCCGCTGTATCCATGGCCGCAACACCCGAGCGTTGTACAAGACGGTGCAGGCGCAGGAGAACCTCCTCCATGCTGAAGGGTTTGGTGACGTAGTCGTCCCCGCCGGCGGCAAGGCCTACGATGCGGTCCTGGACAGCGTCCTTGGCCGTGAGGAACAGTGCGGGCACTTCCGGCGCGAAGGCGCGGATCCGGTTGAGGACCTCGACGCCGTCGAATCCTGGAAGCATCACGTCCAGCACCAGCACGTCGGGGCGGAAGTCCTTGGCGAGCTTTACAGCTTCCGGTCCGTCGGCTGCCACCGCGACGGACCAGCCGGCCATGCGAAGGCCCATGCTCATGAGCTCGGACAGACTCGGCTCGTCGTCCACCACCAAGGCTCGGATAGGGGAGCCGTCCGGGTGGGAAAGCTGGGGAAGGTTGTTCGTCATGGAGTGCGGGGATGCCATGTGACAACTCTCCATTCTGCTGGTTTGCCGAAGCTTTGCCGCTCCTGTGAGGACGCTGTGAGGTCAACACTAGCCACGTGGGAGTTCGGCGGCAGGCGTTCACGAGCGCGCCCGCCCCAACAGGTGCCGTTTCTACGGCTTGTAGCAGATTTTGGGGGAAAAATTCGAGCTTGGAGTCGCTTGGGATTGGACAGCAAGTGTTTCAGATCTTGAGATTCCGTCGTTTTGCGCCTGATGGGAATCAGGGAGGGCATCATGCACTATCTGCCGAAGAAAATTCACCCCAAGCCGAATATTTCTCATCGCCGCCGAATGAAATGACGTTCATTTTCCATGGTGAAAGAATTGTGATCTGCAGCACAATAGACCCTCTTGTCTCAAAATGTGGACGTTTTGGCGCTTTGTTACTTGCGTGTTGCCATTGTTACGTTGCACACTTCCAATGTGAACAAGAACTCAACAGCACCTGCAGCCGCAGCAATCTGGTCCAGCACACCCGCTGGCGACGAGACCCGCTGTTGTCGAATGCAAGCCTAACTTTCCACCCCAAAGAAGTTTCAGGCATTCGCCCCCTAGCCCAGCGTTGGGCGCCCTTCCCCAAACTCATTGCGGGGACAACCAGCATTCGAAGCCGCGATGACGGCTATTCACTTTTGAGGTAATCACTCCATGTCAGTTGCATCCGGTTACGTCCACATCTCCGTCCGAAACGCCAACAAGGCCGCTTCAAACGCAGGCCTCCGCCCCGGGTTCGGCAACCGCCCCGGCTACGCCCCCACCACCCAGGGCAACGGCCAGCAGGCTCCCGGCTATGTGCCCCAGGGCTACAACCCCAACTCCTATGGCCAGTTGCGGGCAGTTCCCACCAACGAGCCAGCACCCATGACGGCGCCTACTCCCGTCATTGCGCAGTCTGACCGCCTCCGCCCCGTCGCCAACGACAACGTGGCCCGCGGTTTCGTGCTCTACATGGGTATTGACGAAGAGACAGCGGCAGCGGCCGGCACCTCCATTGCCAAGCTCGCCCAGGAAATCCGGGCCTACGCCCAGTCGCTGGTCACCGGCGCTGAGAGCTACGCTGCAGTCGCCGTCGCACCGGCCGGGGCACCCGGGTCCGCGCTCGACGTCGTACGTTCAACTTTTGGTGACCCCACGGTCGCCGCACGCCAGCGCACCGAGGCTGCCCGCCCGGCACCGCAACAGGAAGCCCGCCCCTCCGGCGTGCTGATCGACCTCGCCCGCCGCGAAGTCCACCTCGACGGCGAATCCCTGAACCTGACGTTCAAGGAATTTGAGCTCCTCAACTACCTCGTCGAGAACGGTACCCGCACAGTAGGCCGCGACGAACTCCTTGAGGGCCTGTGGCGCAACGCCGAAGAAGTGCCCAACGAGCGCACCATCGACGTCCACATCCGCCGCCTCCGCTCCAAGCTGGGCCGCCTCGCCAACACGGTACGCACCGTACGTGGGCAGGGCTACCGCTTCTACGAGCACCCTGAGGTCATCGTCTGGGCCGCTCCGGAGTACTCGATCTAGCTAGTGCTGCAGCCGAAAGCGCCTGTCCTGTAAAGGGGCGGGCGCTTTCGCTTTCGCGGGAGGATCCCTTGGCGCCTGCGCTTATTCTTCGCGCGACAAGGGCGCTTTCGGGATGCCCGTTGCGCGCTGGGGTCCGCATCCTTCCATGGCGCCGCCCGTGACAATTCCCATTTTTGAAGCATCTCCGTCGTCGCCGGGGTCCGACTGAGCCCAGCTAAGCTTCCGTGAACTCTTTTCTCTCATGGGGGCAATACATCTTGTGACGACTGACAGTGAATTAATACATAGATCCCGCGATGATCCCCAGGCCTTCGCCGTGCTGTACCACAAATATTGCCGTTTGGTGCACAGGTATGCGGCGACCAGGGCGGGTGAATCCGTCGCTGATGACGTTATGGCGCAAACTTTTCTGGTCGCCTTCGAAAACCGGACATCGTTCGACCATCAGTGGGAAGACGCCAGGCCCTGGCTCTTCGGCATAGCCACAAATCTGCTTCGTCGTCACCACCGGACCGAAGCCAGAAGGCTCAAGGCATTCGCCAGGGCCGCCGGCCGAGACAGCTACAGCGACGGAACAGACCGAGTAGCAGAACGTCTGGACGCCGCAGCTGCCACCGCCAAGCTTGCCGCGGCTATGCGCAAGCTTTCCCCCGCCGATAGGGAATGCCTCTTGCTCTACGCGTGGGCAGACCTCACCTATGACGGGATTGCCCTTGCCACTGGTGTACCTGTGAGCACCGTCAGGTCCCGCCTCAACAGGGCTCGGCGCATTCTTCGCGATGCTGCCGCCCTTCACTATTTCGATGACAAGGAGACTGAAGATGAACGAGTTAACACTCCTGCAAGCAATGCGTGACAAGACGCCTGTCGCCACTGATGCCGCAGTAGAAGAGGGACGTCGCAAGCTCCTCAACCGCATCGACCCCTCCGCGCCAATCGCCCGGCCCACGCGTCATCGGACGAAGGCCAGGAGGGCAGGAATAATCTCATTGGCCACCGCAGCAATTGTGGCTGCACTCGTGGCCGGCGACGTGCTCGGCCCCACCGGCTGGCGCGGCGCGGCAACAGCCCAGGCCGCACAGGTGCTCAATGAGGCCGCTCAGACGACCATCAAAACGGCTGACCCGGTAGTAAACCCAGGCCAATACCTGAAGATCTCGAGCAGCAACCTGTGGAGCTCCCTCTCCATCGACGAAAGCGGCAAGGAGTTTCAGTGGCTCGATACCGAAAACATGACTATGTATATCCCTGCCAACCGCAATGACGTATGGGTTTGGGAACGTTCGGGCCGGATCCCGACCGTGTTTTTTGATGAAGCATCAAAAGAACACGGGCAGAGTCTCCAGTACGACAAGCCGAAGGGCGATGTACTTCGAGGAGCAAATGGGGCCTTCTATGGTTCGGCACCTGATCAGTCGGGATTTCCTTCGCCCGAATATCTGGCCTCGTTCCCCAGGGATCCGCATATGCTCCTGAACAACATCTTCAAAAGGACCTTAGGGCAAGGCCAGTCCATCGATGGAGAGGCGTTGGTGTTCATCGCCGACTTGCTCCGCACAGGTATGGTTCCGGGAGATCTCCGGGCCGCCCTGTACAAGGCTGCAGCGCTGATTCCAGGAGTTACCGTCGTCGAGGACCAGGCAACCCTGAATGGACGCAAAGGCATCGCAATCGGTCGCGTCGAGGAAGTCTCGCATACTCGCCAGGACATCATCATCGATCCTCAAACCGGGCAGCTAATTGGAGAACGCCAGGTTCTAACCCAGGCGCAAGGGACTATGCCGGCCGGAACCGCCATCACACTTACGACCATCGAAACCTCAGTATCCGACACCGCGCCCTAAACTCGGGACCGGCCGTGCTTTTGTAACATCGACCCGCAGCGACAGGCGTGTCCGAGTTATTGAAACCGGACACCCTGTCGGGCCACCTTCCACGCACGCACCATACCGATTGGCCTCCGCAGCGGATGGGCGTCTGCAGCTATAGGGTTGGTTCATGAGTGACCATCACATCAGGCGCCTGGTGATCATGCGCCACGCCAAGGCGGATTGGCCCATGGGGGTCCCGGACCATGAACGTCCCCTCGAGGAACGCGGACACCGTGAGGCTCCGCTGGCTGGGCGATGGTTGCTCAAGCATGGGGTAGTTCCAGACTTCATTCTGTGCTCGTCTGCGCTGAGGACCCGCCAAACCTGCACGTGGGTGTGCGATGAGTTGGGGGACAAAGCCCCGACGCCCAAGCTCGAGGACGGCTTGTACGCCGCCTCGGCAAACCGGATGTTGACCGTGATCAACCATGTCCCAGACACCGTCACTACCTTGATGGTGATCTCGCACATGCCCGGCGTCCAGGACCTGGCCATGCATCTTGCTTCGCGCGACTCGGACCATGACGCCTATATGGACGCTGCTACACGGTACCCAACCAGTGCCTTGACGGTCCTGGAGACTGAGAAGCCATGGGCGGAGCTGGATGGGCAGGACGCCCGTCTGACGCACTTCAAAGTGCCGCGTCGCTGACTTTCCCGCCAGGCTGTATGATCCCCCGGCGACCTTAGGCCGCCAGATCCGCCACCTTTTGGGCGTCACTTATGTGGGCTTCCGAAAGTGAGCGGGCAGACGCTACGTCTCCGTCCGCAATTGCCCGGGCAATTTCTACGTGTTGTTCGGCGGCCTTGTGCGCCCAGTCATCCTTGCCGAGATTCGCTGCTGTGGAAACCGCAAGCCTGGCTATGGCCCGGCGATGCGCATCGGCCAGGAATTCGTTACCACTGGCTTCGACGATCAGGTCGTGGAACTGCCTGTTGATTCGCGTTGACTCCCGTATGTCACCGCTTTCAATGGCTTTCGCGAAGCCCGTTGCTGCGTCGTTCAGCCGCGCGAACCAGACAGGAGCGATCTGTCCATCGCGGGCCCGCGCGGCTGTCAGTTCGGCTGCGAATCCTTCAAGATTGCGTCGCAGATCAAACAGGCGGCGTTTGGCGTCGTGGTCCAAACCTGCAACTACTACGCCGCGGGCTGCGGGCGTGAGCAGGCCCTCGGCAAGCATGCGGCTCAGTGCTTCCCTTACGGGTGTGCGGCTGACTCCCAATTCCTCTGCTATCGCTGCCTCCGGAAGGCGGTCCCCGGCGGTATAGGTGCCGTCGAGAAATCTGGCCCACAGGACGTCGTAGGTTGACCGTGCTGATCCTGTTCCTGCCGCGTCTGAACTCATGACCTAAGTATACAAGGCATGCGAAAACACCTATTGCATTCATTGCATGCAATGCGTACGCTGAGTGTGGGAGGTGGTCATGGACATTGGGTCTGTAGCCCTTATGGCTTTGGCCGGCACAGCTGCCGGCGCAATAAATGCGGTTGCAGGTGGCGGGTCGCTGGTGACCTTTCCAACCCTGCTCGCGCTGGGCTACCCGCCCGTCGCGGCCAACGTCATCAACACGGTGGCAGCCTTCCCGGGTTATGTGGGCGGCGTTTGGGGCTATCGCAGGGAACTCAAAGGACAGGCCCGCAGGGTCGCGATCCTGGGAACCACCACCGTGGTTGGAGCCACAATGGGATCAGCGCTCCTGCTGCTGGGACCGGAATCGACATTTGTTGCTGTGGTTCCGTGGCTGGTGCTTGCATCGACCCTGCTGCTGGCAGCGCAGCCCGTCTTGACCAAATGGGCAGTCGCACGCGTGGGTGGGGTTCAGAATTCAAGCGTGAGAGCTGAACGACTGCATGCCAGCGGTCTCGGTCAGTTGGGTGTGGCTACCTATGGTGGCTACTTCAACGCCGGGCTGGGCATCATGATGCTCGGTGTTTTGGGCATTACCCTCGATGAGCGGCTTCCCCGGCTCAACGCACTCAAAAGTGTGCTGTCCGCCGTCGCGAGCGCTGTTTCCCTTGTCTTCTTCGGTATCTTCGCGACTGTCGCATGGCCCGCGGCATTTGTGATGGCCGCCGCTGGACTGCTCGGAGGATGGATCGGTGCCGTTCTGGGCCGACGCATTCCGGATGTCCTGCTGCGGCGGTGTGTAGTCATTTTTGGCCTTGTCATTTTCGTCGTTCTTTGGATGGATCATGCTTCCTCAACGCACTAGCTTGCTACTGCAAAATGCCTTTATTTTGTCCCTTGACCCGGACGTCCCCGACGGGACCACGGACATCCTGATCAGGGATGGCATTATCGAAAAACTCGGGCAGGGCCTCGCCCTCCCCGACGGGGTGGAACAGATAGACGGCACCGGAAACCTGGTGACGCCTGGTTTCGTAGACACGCACTGGCATCTGTGGAATTCACTTCTGCGGGGAACAGTGGGGGATGGGCCCGGACGGGACTACTTCTCAGTGAAGCGCGGCCTTGCCCCCCACCTTAGTGACGATGACTTCTACTGGTCCGCCAGGTTCGCCCTGGCAGAAGCAGTACAGAACGGAATCACCACCGTCCATAACTGGGACCACAACGTCCGCGGTGCGGGGGATATAGATGCGAACATCCAAGCGCATTTGGATTCGGGGTTGAGGGGCCGATTCTCCTATGGGCCAAGGGATTCCTCGGGTGCCGACGAAGTGATGGATTTCGACGGTCTGGACGATGCCATCAACAGATGGACTTCCGACCGCCTTGACGGGCGGATCCATTTCGGGGTGGCGTTGCGGGGACCCTATCGCACTTCCACGGAGCTTGCTGCGCGGGAATGGAGCTGTGCCAGGGAACGCAACGTTCCCATCACCATGCATTGCGACCGCTGCATGCGGGAACCTGGTTGTCAGTCGTGTGGCCTGACCAGACTGGACCGTGAGGGATTGCTCGGACCGGACGTCCAGGTGGTTCACGCCGTGCACGCCAGCGCGGAGGACATTGAAGCCATTGCCCGGACAGGAACCAGGATTTCGGTGAGCCCACTTTCGGAAATGCGCACCATGGGCTTTCCCGTGGTCACGGAGTTCCTCGAAGCGGGCGTTTTGACATCACTTTCTGTGGACACACTCGCCATGCCGGCAAATGCAGACGTACTTTCCAGCTTGCGGGCGTTGCTCTCCGTTGAGCACGCACGCACCAAACGGGCAACACTGACTCCTCGAATTGCCCTCGAGATGGCTACCATCCGTGCCGCCAAGGATCTTGGCATCGATGGCATCACAGGATCCATCAGACAGGGCAAGCGGGCCGATCTGATCGTCTTCGACAGGTCAAGTACCTCGCTTCTTCCAACGGGGGATCCTGCCGAAAGCCTCGTCTATCACGGAACTTCCGCGGCAATCCGCACCGTCATCAGCGATGGACGCGTTCTTCTTCGTGATGGCGAACTGGTACAACAGACGGCCCGCCAAGCCATTGATACGGCCACAGAGCGGCGCGACGCCCTGGTCCAGCGCGCAACGGCAGCCGGAACCTGGGACAAATAAATCAGCAACAATCAGGAAGGCAATCAACGATGATAAGCCAAAACGACTCAACGGCGGTGCCCAAGGAACGGCCTCCGGCGTCAGCGGAGCGTGTCCAACGGCTCGGCACCTCCGGAGCCATGTTCATGTTCCTGCTTATCCTCCTGGCCTACTCAGTCAATGCAATGGACCGCATGGTTTTCCCGGTCCTGCTGACGGAGGTCAGGACAGAATACGGGTTTGGGCTTCCCGAGGCCGGGCTGCAATCCACACTCTTCGCCTTGGGAATGGGACTTACGGGTATCCCGGCTGGTATGGCCTTGCGCCGAGTAAACCGGAAACACGTCCTGATCATGGGTACAGTCCTCTTCTCCATCGCCACGGTACTCACGGTGTTGAGCGCCGGGTTCTGGGACATGTTGCTGTGGCGGGTCCTCAGCGGTGTAGGTGAAGCCTTGCAGTTGGTGGCCATCCTTACTGTGGCAACGCATGCCTTTCCCAGGCACCGTGGCATCGCGATCGGTTCAGTAAACGTCGCCTTCGCCACGGGCGCACTGGTGGGGCCAAACCTCGGAGTCTTCCTCCACCAGGAGTTTGATTCCTGGCGTGCTCCGATGATTGCCTTCGGAGCCATCGGGATCGTCGCCGCGCTTCTGGTTGCGGTGTTCGTCCGATCATCATTCACGGAACGGCGCTCCGTCCAGGAGACAACCCATTACGTAGGCGGGGCAACCAGCTTTTTCAGCCGTAATCCCCTGATCCTGGCGGTGATCACGCTGCTGTTCGGTCTCATAGATTTTGGCTACATAGGAATGTATGCCAGTTTCCTGATCGAGCACCTGCATTTCAAACAGGCTGATGCAGCTCTTGCCGTCGGGTTATCCGGACTTGCGGCTTTCGCCTCTCCCCTGGGGGGTTGGCTTGTTGATCGCCTGACTCCCAAAATTGCCATCACATCGTTGAGCGTCGCGCAGGCCGTTTGTGGTGCTGCATTGTTCGCAGGACCCGCAACCGTTGCGTGGCAGGCCGTATGGTCGTTCCTCTTTGGCTTGGTGGCCAGCTCCGGGCTCTACGTTGGGCTCGTCGCTTCCCTGGTCAAAAGCATGAATGAATCCCACTCATCCCGCGCTTCAGGACTCTTCACAACGTGCATCTACACGGCAGCCGGTTTCGCCGGTTTGGCCTTCAGCCTTCTTGTCGGAAGTACCGACTGGAGCACCGCCGGCCTGGTCCAGATCACAGGCCTGTCCTTGGCGTCCGGTCTGCTCGCTTTGGCCCTGCGAACGGCCGACTTCAGTCGGCTGGCCCCTTCAGCCACTGTTCCGGACCCCGTAGCCACCACTCAGGAGTAACCAATGCAAACACTTTGGAAAACAACCCAAGCCCTTGTTCCCGTAGCCGGTTCCGAGCACGGATTCCCCGTCCGCCGCATCTACTGCGTGGGGAGGAACTATGTGGACCACATTCGCGAGATGCGTGAAGGCGACGAACGCGACGATCCGTTCTTCTTCCAGAAGCCAAGTGATTGCGTCGAACTGGACGGCGCGGCCATCGCCTACCCGCAATCAACCGATGACTTCCAGTTCGAGGGTGAACTCGTAGTGGCAGTGGGCAAGCGGCTTCGCAACAGCCAGCCACAGGATACTTCCGATGCTGTGTTTGGCTACGCTGCCGGAATCGATCTGACCCGCAGGGACTTGCAAAGAAATTCAGTGTCCCAAGCGCGTCCTTGGGAGCCAGGAAAATCATTTGACAGTTCGGCTCCCTGCGGCCCGATCCTTCCAGCGGCATCGGTGCAGGACCTGGAAAACGCAACCTTGGTTCTCACTGTCAATGGAAAAGAGCGTCAGCGAACGAGCCTGGGCCTGATGATCTGGTCCGTTCCGGAAATCCTTTCCCGGCTTAGTTCCCTGTACACCCTGGAACCGGGTGACTTGATTTACACGGGTACCCCAGCGGGCGTTTCGGCCATTGTTCCCGGCGACCAGGTCTCCGTGGAGATTACGGGCCTTCCCCAACTAAGCATCGCAGTGACCGAACAGGAGGAATCATGAAACCCAGCGAACGGATCGACTATGAGGCGATTGTTGATCGTCCAGTGCGACTTCTGCCGGACGGCAAGAAGGTAGCGGTCTGGGTGATAGTCAACATTGAGGAGTGGAATGACGATGAGGCGATGCCGCGCACTGTCCTGAGTCCTCCGGCCGGCGGCGTCCCCACACCGGACGTGCCCAACTGGTGCTGGCATGAATATGGAAACAGGGTGGGTTTCTGGAGGCTCTTGAAGGCCCTCGATGAGTTCGGCATCCCGGTGGCATTGGCCGTCAATGGCAAGGCCGTCGCGTCCTACCCGGCGATAACTGCGGCTGCAAAGGAACGCGGCTGGGAGTTCATTGGCCACGGCTATGGCCAGAAAAACATGCAGAAAGTGCCGGACGAGCGCGAAGATATCCGGCTGACCACCAACGCCATCCGCCAAGCCACCGGCAAGGCCCCGCGTGGCTGGCTGGGGCCGGGCCTGACGGAAACCTGGGAAACGCCGGACATTCTGGTCGAGGAGGGCTACGAGTACGTCTGTGACTGGGTATTGGATGACCAGCCTGTTGAACTCCGCACGCGGACAAAGCCCATCACCAGCATCCCCTACACGCAGGAGTGCAATGACGTGGCAATGATGCTCATCCAGCACCATCCCGCCCGTGAATATCTCCAGCGTGCAAAGGACCAGTTTGACCAGCTTGCCGAGGACTCGGCGGAGTCGGCCAGGGTTATGGCGCTGGTCATCCACCCCTACATCATGGCCGCGCCGCACCGCCTGACCTACTTCAAGCAGGCGCTGGCGCATATCCGGGCCGATGCCAGATCTGTGTTCATGACCGGGGAGCAGATTCTGGATTGGCACCGCCAAACTGCGGACAACCAGAGCTTGGCGGCACTATAAGTCCTGTTGGAATGGAGCGGCGGCGGAGGCGGGGTGCTCCGTCGCCGTCGCCGCGCACCTAGTCCAACTGACTGGCATTTAGTGGTTGTTTCGAGGGCTCAAAACAACCCCTATTGCTAGCTACTTGGGTTCAGGGCGTACAGGTAGCTCATGCTCGGCCGCCACCTCGCGCAGGAGCCGGACGGCATGCCGGATATTGGGGCTGGCAGTCATGGTCTTTCGGTACACGATTCCAACGTCTCGCTGCTGAACGGGGTTGACGACCGGCACGGCAACGACGCCGGGTGGCAGGGATGGCCTGCCCAAACGCGGCACGAGCGCTACGGCCACAGCCTGCTCCACCATGGCGATATGGGTGGAGAAATCGGGATCGTAGACCCGGATATCGGGGACCCGCCCAAGCCCGGCGAAGATCTGCAGGAGGGCTTCGTTGCAGATAGCGCCGGCCGGCGTACTGACCCAGATTTCGTCCAGTAAGTCTTCGCGCTCGACGACGGCCCGTCCAGCAAGAGCGTGGGTGCTGTTAAGCAGGACGTCGGCCTGGTCCAGGCAAAGGTCCTCATGCACCAGGTTCTCGGGAATGACCAGCGGCACGGAGTTCCAGTTGTGCACCACGGCCAGTTCAGCCTCGCCCGATGCGACTCGTTGGACGGCTTCACGTGGGTCCTCCGCCAGCACGCTGATTTCAAGTGCAGAATCGGTGGTGCCGATGCGTCCCAGCATTGGCCCCACCAGGCCGCGGCAGGCAGTGGAGAACGCCACGAGCCGCAGTAGCCCGGAAGGCTTCGCGGGATCGGCGAGGAGTGTTGCCTGCAGTTCCTCGAGTTCGCCCATGATTCGCCGCCCATAGCCAGCGAGGGCAAGGCCCCGTTCCGTAAGGAGTACACCGCGGCCGTTGCGCTCCAGGACGGCCACCCCGGTTTGCTTCTCCAGCTTCTTGATCTGCTGGGAAACCGCTGACGGACTGTAACCCATCACGTCCGAGGCGGCCACCACCGATCCGTGCTGTTCCACGGCTACCAGGGCACGCAGGGCTGAAATGTCGATCATGAAGTAAATCTACTTGGTTTCATGCTGAATTCAACGCTGGTGCTTAAACCATTCCAGTGCCAGAGTGATTCTTGTGAACCTCCGCCACTCCGCGCTCGCCGTCCTCGTCGCTGTCCTCTGGGGCGTGAACTTTGTCGCCATAGACCTTGGCCTGCACGCCAACGGTCGCGATGTCCCGCCGTTGCTTTTCGTCGCCTTCCGATTCCTGCTGGTCGTATTTCCGTTCATTCTGTTCATCCGCAAACCCGACGTGAGCTGGAAGGCGATCATCGGCGTCGGGCTTTTCATGAGCGCTGGTCAGTTTGGACTGCTGTACTTGGGCATGGCTCTGGGGATGCCGGCGGGGCTGGCCTCCCTCGTCTTGCAGGCGCAGGTGCTATTCACCGTGCTGATTGCGGCGCGGTTCCTTGGCGAGAGGCCCAGCCGCAGGCAGATGCTCGGGGTTGGACTCGGCCTCGCGGGTCTTGGCGTGGTCGCTGTGGGGCGCAGCGCCGTGGCTCCTATCCTGCCTCTGATGATCGTGCTGGCCGCGGCGTTGTCCTGGGCGATCGGAAACGTGGTCGCGCGGCACTCGAAAGCGGCGTCGGGCCTTGGCCTGGTGGTGTGGTCCGGGGCCGTGGTGCCGCTCCCTTTGGCGGGATTGTCACTTGTGGTGGACGGCCCGGGCACCGTGTGGGCGACCATCACGGACCTCCAAATGCCTACCATCCTGAGCGCCATCTACACTGCGGTTTTCGCCTCGCTTGTTGGGTATGGCATCTGGAACCGCCTGCTGACGCTCTACCCGAGTTCCGACGTCGTGCCTTTCACGCTGCTGGTTCCGGTGGTGGGTATGACGGCTGCCTGGCTGGTCCTGAACGAAATCCCGACGCCGCCCGAAATTATGGGAGGGCTGATCCTGCTGGTCGGAGTCGCGACTGCTGTGCTCGGCGCCTCGCGAAAACGCACGCAAACTCCCGTTGAGAGGCCCGCTGTGCGCCTCTAATCGCGCCTGAAGCACACAGAGCGGGCCTCACAAGCAGGGCTTTGGGGGCGTTAGCGCTTGGAGGCGGGTTTGCGCTGTGTGGAAACGCCCGACGCCGGACGTTTGGCTGCCGCTGTTGGCGTGCGGGGTGCTGCGGGACGCTTCGCCGGAGAGGCCTTGGCGGCGCCCGAAGGACGTGCCGTCGATGTAGTTGGGCGTTTGGCAGGCGCGGCTGGACGTGAGCTGGCAGCTCGCTTAGTTGCTGTTGTGCTTCGTTTGGCTGCCGGCGTGGGTTGCTTGGACCAGCTGGAACCAAACGATGGCCAGACCGCCCCGAGGAACAGCACAGCCAGCGTCCCCACGCCAGCAACTGCGGCCAGGTAGAAGTAGATGTCTGAGTCCTCAGTGCTCACGGCACTTCCCATGGCGTTGGCGTCCTGGTTGAACGCGAGGCCCCACATGCGCAGGAATGCAATGCTGAAGCCGATGAAAAGGCTGGTACCGGCAGCACCAAGGAGAACCACGAGGTATCGACGCCGGTTGAAGACCTGCACTATCGAAGCCAAATAGCAGGTCAGGACCGCTCCCAGAAACAGGTAGAGGACCAGTTCTTCGAGGACCACGGCCGCGAGCACCAAAAGCCCGAGGGACATAAAGGCGGCTACCACCGCAAGCTTTCCGCTGTTCCCCATGTGACGCATGAGTCTAATCATCGCCGACCAGCGGGCCACGCCACGCCGTCGTAGATTGCAGTTGGATACCGTTGTGAGGGTGAACCTACTTGATGACGTATCCGTGCATGATGGTCATGACCGCGGCGACGCTTTGTTCGCGGGTGCGCTCCGGGTTGTAGGTTTGCCGGTCGAGACCCACCACGAAGATGGCCCCGAAGATGGCCGCCTCCAGGCTGCCGCGGACGACGGACTCGTCCACCTTGTATCCGGCGGCCACGCGTTCCACCGCAGAGCCGATGACGGCGAGCAGTTCTGCCCTGAGTTCGGCGAACACGGCACTCCACTCGCCCGGCATCCGCCAGTTTTCACTCACCCAAAGGCGGGCGAAGGACGGGTATTCGTCCATGAATTCCATGGCTTGCCCCACCATGTTCTTCATGGACTCGAGGGGATCGCTGGTTTGGCCTTCGATTGCCTGCAGACGGACCAGCATGATGTCCACTCCGTGCCGAAGCAGCTGCGCGATCAGGTCCGATTTGCTGCCGAAGTTGTAGTAGACCGTCCCCTTGGACACGCCAGCCGCGGCTGCGATCTCATCCACGGTGACGCCGGCAGCGCCACGTTCGCCAATCAGTTCCATCGACGCTTCGAAGAGGCGCTGCTTGGTGGCATTGGTGCGCCCGGGACGCAGCTTCTTTTCCGCGGTTCCGGCGGTCCCCGGCTCTGAAGGGGCCGCCGGCTGGGTGGTACTCATACGGCAATCTCCGGCTTCAGCGTCTTGAGTGTCCACATCTTGTGTTTGCGGACGGCGAGAGTGGACAGTGCCGCTCCCAGCAAAGTGTATCCAAGCAAGCCCAGAACTGTTGGCCAGATCATGCTGAGTTCCCCGCCGTAGATCAGGTGCCGCATTCCCGTAACCACGTAGCCCATGGGTAGGACTTCGTGCACCACATGAAGTGGCATGGGAGTGGTCTGCCAAGGGAAGGTACCGCCCGAGGACACAAGCTGCAGGACCAGCAGGATCAGCACCACGAACTTGCCCGGCGTCCCCATGAGCGCCACGATGCCCTGGATGATCGCACTGAACGCCATCACGGCGGCAAGCATGAACAACCACATGCCCACGGGGTGGGCGGCGTTCAAGCCGAGGCCCAGATTCACCACGAGGGTCAGGATAGTGGCCTGCAGGACCGAGACGACGAAGAACGGAAGCCAGCCACCGACGGCGATTTTCCAAGAGCGTGCGTTGGATGCCAGCGCGCGCTGGGTGATGGGGCGCATCGCCTGCACCAGCATGAATACTCCGATCCACAAGGCCAGCGTCAGGAAGAAGGGCGCCAATCCGGCGCCATAAGAACCTGCCTTGGCCTGCGATACGTTGTCCACCGCGACGGGATCGGCGATCACCTTGGACACGCTGCTCTTCTGTTGATCGTTCGGGTTCGGGATTTCTCCGGCACCCTTGGCAAGTTCTGTGGCCAGGGTGTGTGAGCCATCGGAGGCCTTCGATGCGCCAGTGGCGAGCTGTCCGGCGCCGTCGTTGAGTTGGTGGGCGCCGTCGTCGAGCTTTATGGCACCGTCCAGTGCGCTCTGTTGGCCAGCGGCCAGCGCGGACGCCCCGGTTTTCAACTGCCCCGCTCCGGCCGCTGCCTGCGAAATCGCGTCGGTCAACGTTGGTGTGGCTGCCGCAAGCTTCGATGCCCCTGCGCTCACGGCAGCTGAGCCGTCCGAAAGCTGCTGGATTTTGGCGGCGTCGCCCGCGATCTTGGCCTTTGCGTCGGTAACCGGGCCGGAGGTTGCAGTGGAGTCGAAATCGGCCAGTACCTTGTCAGCCTGCTCCTGGGTGAGCACGCCAGCGCTAACCAGCCGTGCATTGGACTCGATAACACGATTGCGCAGGCCCTTGTCTGCCGCATCCAGCTGCCCGACGACGTCCTGGACTTTCGCATTCAGCTCGGCGTTCCCGGCGGCTACTTGCGCCGCACCGTCGGCGAGTTTCTTGGAATCGGCAGGCAAGGTGGCAGTTTTGTTCTTCAGCTCAGTGAGGCCCGAGCTCAGCTGGCCCGCGCCGTCATTGAGTTGCACAGCTCCATCGCGGAGTTGCGTTTGCCCAGCGACGAGCTGATCGGCGCCGGTGACCAGCTGCCTGGTCCCGTCATGCAGGGTTGCAGCGCCATCACTGAGCTGACCCACTCCCGTGGCGAGTTCGGACGCGCCGTCCGCAGCCTTCACGATGGAGGCGTGGATGGTTCCGAACCCGGTGAGGAGCTGGTTGGCCGTTTCCTCGCCTACCTCCTTTGCGACCGTTGAATGCACGGCTGTGGTGAGCTTGTCCACGATGGTGCTCAGGAGGTAGTTGTTGGCGTCGTTCGTAGTGACATGGAGCATTGCCTGATTGGCGGCATCGAAACTGCCGGGGGAGACCAGGTTGGCGGAGAAATCCTTGGGGATGCGCAGCGCGAAGGCGTATTCGCCTGAACGGACGCCGGCATCCGCAGCTTCCGGACTGGAAACCTGCTTCCAGTTGAAGACGTGACCATCCACCAAGCTGTCGGCAACTTTCTTGCCGGCCTGGAGCTCGGTGCCATCCTTGGAGGTTGCCCCCGTGTCTTCAACCACCAGTGCGGCGTCGATCTGGTTCAGGTTGCCGTACGGATCCCAGTTGGCGTAGAGATATACCGCGCCGTAGAGCAGCGGCACCATGGTCAGGGCCAGGATGGTCAGCTTGGGCAGGAGCCCGCCGGTCATGCGCTTGAGTTCGGAGCGGGCGAGCCGCAGAACAGTCACTTTGCAGTCCTTTGGAGGTCTTGGAATTCAGGTGCGGATGCTTCGTCTGGAATCTCACGGGCCGGCATTGGGCTCGTTGTCGCTTGCTCGTCCGTCGCCGGTGCAGGCTCGGCCACTTCAACGGTTTCCGGTTCCGGGGGGTGGGCGACGGAGTTGCCAATTACCGCAGCGGGGCCAGCCCAGTTGTCCGGGAGTGCACCGACGACGGCGACGACGGCGAGCGGCCGCCCGGCGTCGGACGCCAAAGCCTCAAGCCGGGGCAACCACGCCGCGGGATCGGCACTGTGGCGATCGGGCGAATCGATCACCAGGAGGTCGGTAGCTGGATCTGCCAAAGCGAGGGCGGTCAGAAGCTCGAGCCGGCGGGCGGCGGGAAGCTGTTCAACCCACAGGCCGGCGATGTCCTCGAAGCTGTTGATCTTCAGCCACGGCTTGCTGAGCAGCGCACCACGGTAACGGCGGGGGATGAGGGAGAGGTCCTCTGTGACGAGGTCGCGAACGCTTAGGTGCTGTTCAGGCTCATTGACGCCGGGCGAATCCACCAAGGCGCTCGCCAGCCGGATCTTCTTGGTCTTGCTGTTGTTGTCCCAACTGAGGATGCCGTTGCTGGGTTTCATGCGGCCACTGAGTGCCAAGGCCAAGGCGGTCCGCTGATCCTGGCCTTCGCCAGCCACGAGCAAGAGTTCGCCACGACGGGCCTGGAGTGACGTTGCCGGAAGGAGATCGTCCCGGCGGCCGTTGATCTGGAGTTGCTGTACGGACAGCACAATGAGCCTTTCGCAGAAATGGTGTCTGCTGAAAGTCTAACTGAACTGACCAGTCAGTTCAAATAGGGTTTTAGAGTCCGTACTTCTCCAAGAGGCGCAACCAGACCTCGCTGATGGTGGGATACGACGGAACGGCATGCCACAGCCTGTCCAAAGGGACTTCCCCGACGATCGCGATCGTGGCCGAATGCAGCAGTTCAGCTACCCCGGGGCCGACGAACGTAGCACCAAGAATGACTTTCCGGTCCTCGTCCACCACAATCTGCGCCCACCCTTTGTAGTCGGGGGAATAGAGCTGGGAGCCGGAAACATCGATGGGCAACTCAACGCCTGTGACGTGCTTGCCTTGAAGAAGGGCCTGCTCCAAGCTGGGACCCACTGAGGCAACTTCCGGGTCCGTGAAGACGACACTTGGAATGGCGTGCTCATTGGCCGTGTGAGCATACGCGGTCCAGGGCCGGGGCGTGCCCTGGAGCTTACCGTTGGCCCGGGCAACGATGGCATCGCCGGTAGCACGGGCTTCGTACTTTCCCTGGTGTGTGAGCAATACTTTGCCCGCGGCATCGCCTGCCGCGTACAGCCACAGTCCACTGGTGCCATCGCTTGCCGGGCCTTCCACCAGGCCACTGGCGTCCGTGGTGAGCCGGAGGGGTTTTCCGTTCTGCGGCTCAACGCCCACATTCTCCAGGCCCAAATTGGCCAATGCTGGATGCCTGCCGGACGCGACCAGGAGTGTGTCTGCCGTGACGGCCTGGCCGTTGAACGTAACTGTCACCGAGCCGTCGTCGTTCTTTTCTGCTTTGTCCACATCCGTGTGGAGATGGACCGTCACCCCATCGGCGCGCAGCCCGGACAGGACCAGATTGGCTGCCTCTTCGGGATAGCTGCTCAGAAGGCGACCACGAGCAATGATTGTCACCACCGAACCAAGGCGGGCAAAAGCCTGGGCCAATTCGACGCCGGCCACTCCACCTCCGAGCACGGCCAATCGCTGTGGGATGACTTTTGCCGCAGTGGCGCCACGGGTAGTCCAGAATGGTACGTCCTTGAGGCCCTCAATATCCGGGATGGTAGGAGTAGAGCCTGTGGCCACAACCACGGCATGGTGCGCTTTGAGCGCGTAGCTGTTGCCATCGAGCCCGTCCACCTGGACCTCGCGTGGTCCTGTGATGCGCCCCCGCCCACGGATCAGCTCGATGCCGGCACTGTCCAGCCATTCGACCTGCCCCCCGTCCTGCCAATTGTTCGTGAACCAGTCCCGGTGCTTCAGGGCCGATTCTGCGTCAATGACTCCGGTGACTGCTTCTGAAGCCCCGGGGATTCCCTGCGCCGCGTGGAGCACGCTGCCTGGCCGGAGGAGTGCTTTAGAGGGAATGCACGCCCAATACGAGCATTCACCGCCAACCAGTTCGCTTTCCACGATCACTGCCGTCAGTCCGCCACGAACCACCCTGTCCGCTACGTTTTCCCCGACGGCACCCGCGCCGATCACGATTACGTCGAATTCACGGGAGCTCTCGGCATTCATGGGAGAAGCCTACAACTGCTACGTCTGCGTTGTGAGGCCCGGTCTGCATGGTTGGCGTGGGTTTTGGGGCCCAGAGTGGGCCCCGCAACTTAGGGCTAGGCGTGCATCGCACCCTTGAACCAGCTCGTGATGGACGCCGGGTGGGTGATAGCCGTGCCGACCACTACGGCAAATGCCCCTGCATCGAGTGCTTGACGGGCCTGGGCAGCGGTATGGATGCGGCCCTCCGCGATCAGTGGCTTACCCAATCCGCCGGCAGCGATCTGCTCCAAAAGCTCCAGATCCGGGCCGTCGGTCTTGTGGCGCTCGCCGGTATAGCCGGACAGAGTGGTTCCGACCAGGTCCGCTCCGGCATCAACGGCTGCCAGAGCGTCGTCGAAGGAGCCACAGTCGGCCATGACCAGTGCGTGCGATTCGGCGTGGATTCCGGCCACGGTCTCCGCGAACGACAAACCATCTGGCCGTGGACGACGCGTTCCGTCAATCGCCACCACATGTGCGCCTGCGTTCGCCACGGCAAGCGCGTGCCGGAGCGTGGGTGTGATGAAGACGCCATCGTGACCGTCCTTCCAGAGGCCGATGACGGGAACTTCGACGGCGGCACGCGTGAACTGTATGTCGGCTAACCCTTGGACGCGGATCGCCGCGGCACCGCCGATGACAGCCGAGGCCGCCACCTGAGCTGTGGTGCGAGGATCGCGCATGGGTTCGCCGGGGTAGGCCTGGCAGGAGACGATCAGCTGGGAACGGAGGGCTTCGAGGCCTTCGGGGGTGACGATCATGATGTCTCTCTTCTTAAAGGACGAGTTTCGCGGCACCAACAATGGCAGCGGTGTTGCCGAGGGTTGCCCGCGCCACGGGGACCTGGGCGAGAGGCGCCAGCAGTTCTTGGCGGAGGGCGGCTTCCATGGGCTCCCACCAGAGCCCGCCGGCGTCGGCTAGTCCACCTGAAATCACTACGGTTTCAGGGTCAAGAATGTTGATGAGCCCGCCCACGGCTTGACCTGCGGCGCCCGCGCCGAGATCAATGGCACGCAAGGCAGCGGCTCGGCTGGCAGTGGCGGCAGCACCGCCGTCGGGAGTGGAAGAAGAGGCGAGCGCAAACACGCCGCGCGTGTCCACAGCATCCACGGCCGAACCACCAAATCGCAGGTACGACTCGTGGATGGCGGGCCCGGAAGCAATCGCCTCAACATGCCCGGCCGAACCACAGACGCAGGGCAACGGAACTCCCTCAAATGTGGCGTATGGCGATGCGAAGTGACCCACGTGCCCGCCAACAAAGCGGTGCCCCAAAACTGGAGCGCAGCCAAGGACAAAGCTGCCGCCCACGCCGGTCCCAAACGCAACCATGAGTGAACCTGAGGACCCCGCGGCAGCACCGAGCCACGCTTCGCCGATGGCGTGTGCGTGGACGTCGTTGACGGTCCGGACGGGAAGACCCACACGGGCGGAAAGCCCTGCGGCCAGGTTCGTTCCAGCCCAGCCCAGAATCGCATCCGTCGCCGAAACAACGGTCCCGGCAGCAGCGTCGATGACCCCCGCAGAGCCCACGCCGACGCCGGAAACTGTAACTCCGGCGTCGGCGGCGCGCTCCACCAAGCCCGAGATCAGCGCTGCAGTGGCATCAAGGATTGCCTCGCCACCAGCCCGGTTCAACGTCGGAATGGTCTCCGACACCATTACCTCGCCGGAAGAGGAAACAACCCCGGCGGCGGTCTTGGTGCCGCCAAGGTCGACGCCGATCACATGGGTCAGGGAAACGGTCATCGAAGACTAGACCAGCCCGTTCCGCTCCAGGATTTCGCGGATCAGCGCCGTCTCTTCGGAGTTCAGGGACAGCATGGGCTCGCTCATCGTGTTGGACTCAATGACGCCCATCACCTGCAGGGCGGTCTTGAAAGCGCCCAGGCCTGCAGCGCCCCCGGAGACACGGCCGCTGGGGGTGTAGACGATTTCGAACACGTCGGCCAGGCGGTCCTGTTCCAGCGCGGCCAGGGCCCAGTCGCCAGCCTGTGCGGCGTCGAACAGACGGCGGTAGCCGGCCGGATCAACGTTGCCAAGACCCGGCACGACACCTTGGGCGCCACCGAGAAGTGCGCCGTCCACCACTACTTCGTGGCCGGTGAAGATGTCGAAGTTGGGGATGTCTTTGGCCGCGAGCAGCAGCTGGCGGAAGGAAACGTCGTCGCCGGAGGAGTCCTTGACGCCGGCAATCACGCCATCGCGGCCAAGCCGGACCAAGAGGTCCGTGGGCAGCTTGAAGTGGGTGCGGACGGGGACGTCGTAAGCGAAGATCGGCTTGCCGATCGCCTCGTGGATGCTGCGGAAATGCGTTTCGGTCTCTGCGGCGTTGCCGATGGCGTAGTACATGGAGGTCACCACGATCGCGTCAGCGCCCAGGTCCACCACTTTTCGGGCTTCCTCGATCACCCGGTTGGTGGTCTGCTCGTTGGCGCCCACGATGAGCGGGACCGCTCCTGCGTTGGCGTCCGCGATGGTGGAGACCACCAGTTCACGCTCGTCATTGGTGAGGTAGGGGACTTCGCCGGAGGAGCCTAGGACGAAAAGGCCGGACACACCGCCGTCGATCAGGTGCTTGGTGACGTTCTTCAGCGACGCGGTGTCGACGCTGCCGTCGGCGTGGCGGGGGGTGATGACCGGGGGAATGACGCCCTGGAACTGAGTGGACACAGAAATCTCCGTTGTTTGTAACTTGTGAAGGGAAAAACTAGATGTGAAGCAGGCTCGGCGCGGCGCCCAGCAGCTTCTTGGTGTAGTCGTTGCTCGGGTTGTCGAAGACCTGTGCGGCGGTGCCTTGTTCGACGATCTTGCCGAAGTACATGACGCAGATCCGGTCCGAGACGTAGCGAACGGTTTGGATGTCGTGCGAAATGAACACCATGCCCAAGTTCAGCTGGGTCTTCAGGTCCGACAGCAGGTTCAGGACCTGCGCGCGGACCGAAACGTCCAAGGCCGACGTCGGCTCGTCCGCCACGATGATGTCCGGGTCCAGGGCCAGTGCGCGGGCGATCGCCACACGCTGGCGCTGGCCGCCGGAAACCTGCGACGGCGTCACCTCGGCCGCCGATTGCGGCAGACCAACCAGGGCCAACAGTTCCTTGACCTTGGCGGCGCGCGTTGTCGCATTGCCGATGCCGTGGATCTGCAGGGGATCGGTGAGGATGTCCTGAATGGTCATACGCGGGTTGAGCGCCGTAGCCGGGTCCTGGAAGACCACGGAGACCGAGCGGCCAAACTGCTTGCGCATGCCAGCGTTGCGCTTGATAGCTGGCTTTCCGTGGAACAAGACCTGGCCCGACGTCGGCGGTTGCAGTCCCACAAGCACTGAAGCGAGGGTGGACTTGCCACAGCCGGACTCACCAACGATGCCCACGGTTTCGCCGCGGCTGATGCTGAAGTCCACACCGTCCACGGCTTTGACGATGTTTGGACGGAAGAGTCCGCCGGTCCGGGCGTGGTGGTAGACCTTGACGTCCTTGAGCTCGATCACGGGCGTGGCGTTCATTTCGCATCCTCCTTCAAGTGGCTGGCCCAGTAGTGGTCCGCATCATCGCCAGTGGACGACGCAACCGTGGTGAGGACGAGCTTCTGATTGGGATCCGCGTCGGCGCGCAATGAGCGTGCCGCGAAGCGGTCGCCCGCAGCGAAATCCCGTGGTGAAGGGACCGTGCCGGGGATCTGGTGCAGGCGGACGGCGTCGGCCTCAATGGAGAGGACTGCCCCCAACAAGCCACGGGTGTACTCGTGCTTCGGATTCTGCAGAAGCTCGGAAGCCTGTGCGGATTCCACCACTTGGCCGGCGTACATGACCGTGATTCGGTGGGCCAGGGAGGCCACCAACGCGAGGTCGTGGCTAACGAACACCATAGCGAAGCCCAGTTGTTCGCGGAGCTCGTTGAGGAGGTCCACAACCTGCTTTTGCACGGTGACGTCCAAGGCCGTGGTGGGCTCGTCGGCCACTACGATCTTCGGTGAGCGGGAGAGCGCCATGGCAATCAGCACGCGTTGGCGTTGGCCGCCTGAGAGCTCGTGTGGGTAGCTGGCAAG
Organism: Paenarthrobacter sp. YIM B13468; assembly: GCF_042788025.1. Classification (NCBI taxonomy): domain Bacteria; kingdom Bacillati; phylum Actinomycetota; class Actinomycetes; order Micrococcales; family Micrococcaceae; genus Paenarthrobacter; species Paenarthrobacter sp. YIM B13468. Next base: position 169,414 of record NZ_JBHZPI010000010.1, read on the forward strand.
AGTCCGGACAGGGTCCAGCTTCACCATTTCCAGCAGCTCCGCCGGTGTCTTGCGGCCGCCGCGTTTGGTGAGCTGCTCCAGCTGGTCCTTGATCTTCATGGATGGGTTCAGCGAGCTCAAAGCATCCTGGTAGACCATGGCAATCTGCTCGCCACGCAGGCCCTCATAAGCCTTCGGGTTGCTGTGCTGAGTGTTCGCGTCCAGGAGTTCCTTGCCATCGAACTTGATGGAACCGGTGACCTGTGCGGTCTTGGGCAGAAGACCCATTACGGCCAGTGAGGTGATGGACTTTCCACAACCGGACTCGCCTACGAGGCCCATGGTCTCGCCTTCGCGGACGGTGAATGAGACGTTGTCCACGATTGCGATGTCGCCGAACCGGCCCGGGAAGCGGATGGACAGGTTCTTCACTTCCAGCACATTGCGGGCACCCGGAGATACCTGCGGGAGCCGGTCGGTGCGCTTCGCCTCGATGGCTGCCAGCAGTTCCAGTTCGCGGTCCAACAGGAGGTGCGGGTTGGCGGCGGCGAGCTTCACATCGGTGAGGACGGCTGAGGTTCCCACACTGGAAGTGACGGCATCGCCGGAAGCTGCACGGACGCCGTCGAGCTCGTGTTCTTCAACTACGGAAGGCTGGGCAACGGAAGTGGCAACCTCGGTGTCCACAACAACAGCAGCGGTGGAGCCGTCGTCGTCCTTCACCGCGGGGGCGCGGCGGAGCTTCGGGTTCACCATGGCGTCCGTGAGGCCCTCGGCGAGGATGTTCAGGGACAGCACGGTCAGCAGGATGGTCAGGCCGGCAAAGGTTGTTGCCCACCATCCGCCGGAGAGCACAAGGTTGCGGCCGTAGGAGATCACGTTGCCCCAAGAGGGAGCAGGATCCTGCACGCCGGCGCCGAGGAAGGACAGCGACGCTTCCAGGATGATGGCATCGGCCACCATCACTGTGGCGAACACCAGTACGGGAGCGGCGGTGTTACGGACGATGTGCTTGACCAGAATGTAGAAGCGGCCGGCGCCGATCACGCGTTCGGCACGGACGTAGTCTTCGCCATATTGTGCGAGCACGTTGGCGCGGACTACTCGTGCAAGCTGCGGGGTGTAGATGATGGCGATCGCGATGATGATGGTGGGAACCGAGTTGCCGAACGCGGCCAGCAGTACCGCCGCAAGCGCGATGCCCGGGAACGCCATGAGGATGTCCATAAGCCGCATGATGATCTCGTTGACCGACTTGCTGGAGGTCGCCGCGAAGGAGCCAAGGAGCGCGCCGGCGAGGATGGCGAGGCCAACCGCGCCGAGGCCGATCATGAGCGAGGACTGTGCGCCGAAGAGCAGACGCGAGAAGATGTCGCGTCCCAGGCGGTCGGTGCCGAAGAAGTGCTCGGCGCCGGGCGGGGTTGCCGGGATGAACGTCTCAAGGGGATCGTGCGGAGCGATGATCGGCGCGAGGATGGCCGCGAGCACGATCATGACGAGGAAGAGCAGGGCGATACGGGAGCCCCAGGGCAGGGCCTTGAAACGAATGCCCGTGGCACTTAGCCGTTCTGCGAGCTTGCTGCGCATGAGCTATACCGTCCTGATTCGGGGGTTGATGAGCAGGTAGAGAAGGTCCACCACGATGTTCACCAGAACGAACGTGACAGAGATGGTGAGAACCACTCCTTGGACCAGGTTGACGTCCAGATTGGTGATGCCATTGAGGATCAGCTGGCCCATACCGGGCAGGGCGAAGATCATTTCAATCACGACGGCGCCACCCAGCAGGTAGCCCACGCGGAGTCCCAGCACGGTCACCGGGGTGACGAGGGCGTTGCGGAGAACGTTCTTGGAAACCACTTCGCGGTAGGGGACACCGTTGCCGATGGCTGTGCGGACGTAATCGCGGTCAAGCTCTTCCACCATCGAGGTCCGGACCACGCGGATCAGTGATGCCGAGACGGGGATGCCGAGGGCGAGTGCCGGGAGGGCCATCGAGTTGAGCCAACCGCCGAAGCCGGACTCCGGCGTCGCAATTCCACCTGAGGGGAACATGGGGTTGGCGCCGAGTGCGAACCACTGGATGAGCAGGATACCCAGCCAGAACGACGGCGTGGCGATCGCGGCGATCGAGAAGACGCGGACCAACTGGTCCTGCCACTTGTCCCGGTAAAGGGCACCGAGGATTCCGAAAGCCAGGGACAGAACAATTGCGATAATGACGCCCAGGAAGGTGAGCTGCAGCGTCAGCGGGAACGCAGAGCCGATCATGGATGCCACCGACTTCGCCGGCGGGGTAGTGACGCCGAGATCGAACTGCAGCAGCTTCCCAAGGAAACGGAAGTATTGCAGGACCAGGGGATCGTTCAGGCCATTCTCCTGGCGATACTGCTGCTTGGCTTCTTCGCTGGCACCGTCACCGAGGGCGGAACTGGCTTGGTCGCCGGGGGCGGCCTGCAGTACGAGGAAGACGAGCAACGTAATGCCCAGGATCATCAATGGCAATGCTGCAAGCCTGCGGCCTAGCAGACGCAATATCGTGACCAATTTGTTCTCCGGTTGGTTGGGTGTGCTGCTTGGTTGTGTGGCCTGCTCTGCGTGCTATTTGGGGGATTTAGTGCGCAAAGCAGGCCTCGCAACTCGGGTTTCTAGGCGGTACGTCCGACGTCGATGAATGACAACCCGGTGGTGGGCAGAGGCTGGAAGCCCTTGAGTTTTTTCTCGTCCCACGCACTGGGAAGCTGGCGGTGCAGGACCGGATACAGGGGAACCTCGTCAGAGACCATATCCACGATTTCGCCCACGACCTTCTTGGCCTCCTCGCCGGAAGCCTGGGAGCCCTTGTTCATGAGTTCCTGCAATTTGGCGCGCTCAGGGGTGGTCCAGAAGGCACGCTTTTCCATCCATGTGGCGCCAGAGTAGAACCAGCTCAACAGCAGGTCCGCATCGTTGCCGAACACTGATGGATCACCCGGGGCCGCAACCACGGTGTAGTCGCCCTTGCCCACGCGGTCGCTGTACAAGGCGCCGGATTGGAGGCTCTTGACGGTGACCTTGACCCCGGGGATCCTGTTCCAGGATTCAAGGATCAGCGGTGCAACGTCCTTGACCCAGGCGGTGTCCGTGGTGAGGAGCTCGAATTCGAGGCTCGTGACGCCGGCCTGCTTTAGCAGGTCTTCGGCCTTTTTCGTGTCAAAACCATAGACGTTCTTGGCCTTGACGTAGTCCGGGTGGCCTTCCTGGAAGTAGGAGCTGGCGGCTTTGGCGTTGCCGAACAAGGCCTTCTTGATGATGGCATCCTTGTCCAGGCCATAATGCAATGCCTGACGGACCAACTTGTTGTCGAACGGGGCTTTGGCGCAGTTGAACATGAGGAACAGCAGGCCGAAGGACTGGACGGATTCCACCTTGACCTTGGACTTCAAGCCGTCGACGTCCAGGTAGGGAACGTCCTCGATGGACTGAACGCGGCCGGATTGGACAGCAGTAACACGGGCGGCAGCGTCCGAAAGAAGGAGCCAGGTCATGCCCTTGGCGAGCGCAGGTTTGGGGCCGTTGTAGTCGGCGAATGCTTCGAAGACGATCTTGTCGTCCTTGACTGCGGACACCAGCTTGTAGGGGCCGGAGCCGACTGGCTTGGCGTCGAAGGCCTTCAGATCGCTGGCGAGTGCCTTGGGGACGACCTTCACAACGGAGATACGCGGTCCAAAGCCGGGGAAGGCGTACTTGAGGGTAAATTCCACGGTCTTGGCGTCCAGGGGTTTGACGTCCTGGATGAAGGGGATGAACTGGGAGAACAACGACTTGTTCGCCGGGTCCATCACGCGGGTGAAGGAAAAGGCAACGTCGTCGGTAGTGACGGGAGAGCCGTCGTGGAACTTGGCACCGTCGCGGATGGTCACCTGGTAGGTGGTGTCGTTGATCTTCTTGGGATCCGAGGCTGCCAACGCGTTGTATGGCTGGCGGGTAGCTGGGTGCAGCTCGATGAGGCCTTCGAAGATGTGCAGGTTGGCTGCCATCGGTGTAGCTCCCGAGGAGCTCAGCGGGTCAAAGCCTGTGGAGAGGGCGTAGGAGATGCCAGCTTCGATCATGAGGTCCTTGTTCACAGCAGCGGTGTTCGCTGCGTTCCCCGTGGTGGTGCTGGCAGCGCCGCCGCACGCAGAAAGGGTCGCCGTGAAGGCGGCGGCTGCACCAACTGCGCCGCTCAGCTTGAGGAAGTTCCGGCGGCTGGCGTCATTGACCAGCGGCAGGCTGTTGATGGTCTTGCTCATAGGGTGCCTCACCATTCGACTGTCGTGGGTTATCGGATGTAGGACGTCCGATGCTCGTATTGAAACTGTAAGGGTGGTCACAAGGGGACGTCAAGTGAGAAATGGATCACGGTGAGGCTGCCTGGGAAGGTGGAAACCCGCGGGTTCCTCGCTGCCCGGGTACCCGAAGGCGGAATTCTCGAGGAATTCCGAAGACATACCTATCAAGGAGGTGGGACATCCGATATTGTATGTTGCGAGTCACTCATCTGCGGTGGGCATAAAGCTCGCCTCAATATTAACACCGCACTCCTTCTGCATCCGAGGTTCACAGGCCTCTCTGGGAAGAGTGCATCGGCAAGGAGAGCGCCATGACAACTTCCGGTGTCGTTCCGCAAGCGCGGTTCAGTGCACAGGCCCGGCTGCGTGCATTGCAGTCGGACATTATGGAACTCATCCTTGAGCGCGAGCTCGAGGCGGGTGACCCGTTGCCCACGGAGAACGAGCTTTCAGTCGCCCTCGGTGTGGGGCGCAATACGTTGCGTGAGTCCCTGAAAGTGTTGCAGGCCCTGGGTGTGATCGAGATCCGCCATGGCTTCGGGATGTTCGTGGCGCCCAGCAACTTCGATGCTTTGGCTGATGGCCTGACATTCCGGGGTCGGCTTTCCCTCCGACACCAGGGACTCGAAGCCTTGCAGCTGGTGGACGTGCGGCAGGCCTTGGAGTCTGGGCTGATCGGCTCCTCTATCGATGTGATGACCAAAGAGCAGCTCGCGTCCATCGAGGAAACCGTGAAGCAAATGGAAGAACTCGCCGCCGCCGGTGAGAACTTCGTGGCCGCCGACGCCGAGTTCCACCGCCGGCTATTCGAACCCCTGAACAACGAGCTGCTGATCAACCTGATGGGGGTCTTCTGGAAGGTATACCGGAAGATCCACGTAGAGATCGGCGCGGGTAACGAGGACCTGGCAAACACGGCCGCCATCCATCGCAATATCTATGCCGCCGTTGCAGCGGGAGACAAGGTCCTCGCAGCCGAGCTGCTCAACCGTCATTTCGACGGCATTCGGCGCCGCATCAGCGAGGCCGTGGGGGAGTAGGCGTTCCCACTGATGGCAAGGGCCGCCGTCGTACTTTTTCGGAAAGTACGACGGCGGCCCTTGCGTTTCTGCGCGCGGCCGGCCCAACTGAGTCGCAGTTGTGCGCGTTTAGCGTGCTCTAAACGCGCACTGCTGCTACTTACTTGGGTGAGCGGGAAAACAAAAGACCCGCACCGGCGAACCGGTGCGGGTCTTCATCTGTGCGCCCAAAGGGATTCGAACCCCTGACCTTCTGTTCCGTAGACAGACGCTCTATCCAGCTGAGCTATGGGCGCATTTCGTGTGATTCTCGGCGGTCTGTTTCTCTGACCCCCTCGAACCTCAATAAACTTTACAGAAGTTCATGTGAAGTTCCAAATCGAAAAGCTGTAATCTACACAACTAGACCGGTCTATGTGACCTTCCTCACTTAAAACGCCCTTCTCTGAAATTGGAACCTTGAATTCTAGGGGTTTTTCGTTTTGAAGCCTTCGAAGGTCCGATGTCTGACAACGAATTGGTCTGGTCCGCGCCCCCTATCGTTTAGGACACACCACTGAACCCGAGGAAGGGAACCGCAATGGGCGATCTGGCGCGACTGCCGCTGCTTGAGAAGGCACCTACTACGCATGCACGCCTGCTGGCCTGGGTCGAGGAAGTTGCCGAGCTGACTCAGCCGGACCGCATCCACTGGGTTGATGGCAGCGAAGCAGAAAACAAGAAGCTGACCGACGAACTCGTCGAGGCCGGCACCCTGACGAGGCTGAACCCGGAAACGTTCCCGAATTCCTTCGCGGCGTTCTCTGACCCGGCTGACGTTGCCCGTGTAGAGGAGCAGACCTTCATCTGCTCCGAGAACGAGCGCGACGCTGGCTTTACCAACAACTGGATGGCTCCGGCGGAGATGAAGCAGAAGCTGCGCGGACTGTTCGCCGGCTCCATGCGCGGCCGCACCATGTACGTCATTCCTTTCGTCATGGGCCACCTGGATGCAGAGGACCCGAAGTTCGGCGTTGAGATCACTGACTCCGCCTACGTTGTAGCTTCCATGCGGATTATGGCCCGCATCGGCTCGGACGTCCTGGACCGCATCACGCAGACCGATGCATTCTTTGTGCCTGCCCTCCACTCGCTGGGCGCACCCCTGGAACCCGGTCAGGCCGACGTCGCGTGGCCGTGCAACCCGGACAAGTGGATTGTCCACTTCCCTGAAGAGCGCTCTATCTGGTCCTTCGGTTCGGGCTACGGCGGAAACGCGCTGCTTGGCAAGAAGTGCTACGCCCTGCGCATCGCCTCCGTGATGGCCCGCGACGAAGGCTGGCTGGCCGAGCACATGCTCATCCTCAAGCTGACCTCGCCTGAGCAGAAGACCTACTACGTCTCCGCAGCCTTCCCGTCTGCTTGCGGCAAGACCAACCTCGCGCTTCTCGACCCCACCATCAAGGGCTGGAAGGTTGAGACTCTTGGCGATGACATCACCTGGATGCGTTTTGGCAAGGAAGGCGAGCTCCGTGCCGTCAACCCTGAGGCTGGCCTGTTCGGCGTAGCCCCGGGCACCGGTTGGGGAACCAACCCGAACGCGATGCGCGCTATCGCCAAGGGCAACAGCATCTTCACGAACGTTGCCCTGACCGATGACGGCGGCGTGTGGTGGGAAGGTATGACGGAGGAAACTCCGGCGCACCTGACCGACTGGCGCGGCGAGTCCTGGACTCCGGACTCCGACGCCCCGGCCGCACACCCCAACTCCCGTTTCTGCACGCCGATCGACCAGATCGACATGCTCGCCGAGGAGTACTTCAGCCCGGACGGCGTGGAGCTGTCGGCAATCCTGTTCGGAGGCCGTCGTAAGACCACCATCCCGCTGGTCACAGAGGCCCGCGACTGGTCCAACGGTATCTTCATGGGTGCCACGCTTTCCTCCGAAACCACGGCTGCTGCAGCTGGCGCCGTAGGTGTTGTCCGCCGCGATCCCATGGCAATGCTGCCGTTCATCGGCTACGACGCAGGCGACTACCTGAACCACTGGGTGAACCTGTCGGCGAAGGCCAACCCGGAGCGCCTGCCCAAGATCTTCCTGGTCAACTGGTTCCGTCGTACTGCTGATGGTGGCTTCGCCTGGCCTGGTTTCGGTGACAATGCCCGCGTCCTGAAGTGGGCCATTGAACGGCTCGAAGGCAAGGCGGACGCTGTGGAAACGCCGATCGGTTTCGTTCCGACCGGCGACAGCATCGACCTTGAAGGCCTGGACATGACCCCGGCCGAGGTCGAGGCAGCTGTCCGTGTGGATGCCGACGAATGGACCACCGAGCTGGCATCCATCGAGGAATGGTTCGCCAACTTCGGCGAGTCCCTCCCCGCGGCGCTGCGGTCCGAGCTGGACGGCCTCAAGAGCCGTCTGGGCTAGACCTCTTAAGGACAACGGCGTTCTTAAGTGAACGACGACGGCCCGTCACTTTTCGCTGGAAAAGTGACGGGCCGCCGTCGTGCTTGTTGCTTTTGTCCTGGCTCTTGCTTTGACTAGTTCGCGAGCCAGACGTCAGGGCCGAACACTTCGTAGTGGATCCGGGTGGCCGGAATCCCGGCCTCGATCGCTTCGTCGCGAATCTTCTTCATGAAAGGCAACGGCCCGCAGAGGTACAAGGAAGCGTCTGCCGGCATGTCGACTTCCCTCAGGGACATGAAGCCTGCCTTGGCGCTGTGCACTTCGTTGCCGGGCTGGGGCGACTCAAGCCAGAGCTGAAGTTCGGCGTCAATGCTCGCAGCGTCTGCCGTCATTTGGCCGCTCAGAGCCCAACTGTCCATGGAGCGTTCGGCGTGCAGGACAAGAACCTGGCGATCAGTGCCTGCCTCAGCCAGGGAACGCAGGATTGAGGCCGTCGGCGTGCACCCGATCCCCGCCGATGCGAGCACAACCGGCCCCTCGCCTTCTTTGAGGGTGATCTCGCCATAGGGGTTGGAAATTTCGAGCACGTCGCCAGGTTCGACGGCGGTATGCAGGGCGGTGGACACCTCGCCGCCGTCGTTTAGCTTGGTGGTGAAGATCCGGCTGGTGCCGGCGTCGCCTGACAGTGAATACTGCCGTACTTGGCGCAAGCCGTCAGCGAGGGCGACCTTGACGCTCACATACTGGCCGGGAAGGGCCGGCGTTACGGGAGTGTCGTCGGCAGGTTCCAAGGTGAATGTCATGGCGTCCTTGCCAGCCGTTACCTTGGAAACCACGCGCCAAGGCATCCACATCTTGTTGTTTGACTGGGAGGCATAGAGGTCCTTCTCAAGCTTGATCAGGGCGTCTGCCATCAGCCAGTAGACTTCCGTCCATGCCTCGGCGATTTCCGGTGTAATGACGTCCGCCAAGTCGGCCGCGATTGCTGCGAAGAGGTGTTCGTAGACCACTCCGTACTGCTCTTCGGCGATGCCCAGTGAGGCGTGTTTGTGGGCGATCCGGGCCAGGACCTTTTCCGGGAGCGTGCCCGGGTTGTTCACCAGATGGGTTGCGAAGGCGGCGATGCTCCCGGCGAGTGCCTGTTGCTGATCGCCCGAGCGCTGGTTGGAGCGGCTGAATAGTCCATCGAGCAACTCGGGGTGCGCTGCAAAGAGGCGATTGTAGAAGTCTGCGGTGATGTCGCCAATACGCGAGCCGACCAGGGGAAGGGTGGCTTCAATAATGGGGCGGGATTTTTCCGAGAGCATGATTCTCCTGGGGGTAGGGGTCCGGTTGGGTCATTCGAACCATCACAATACAAGCATTTCGAATGCTTATATTTACACCTCAATTTCTACTCTTTGTAGAAAAGATGTGCAAATCGCTGAACGCCATGGCGTCCGCGCGCCGTCAGGGCAGGGTTGCGGGGGACCTGAATTCCGGCCGGAGGCCTATTGTTTGGAAGACCGGATTCATCTGCCGGGCATGGGGCAGGGACGAGATGACGACGGTGTCGAGCTCACGATAGAACGCTTCGCGGGCCCGGTTCATTGCGTGCCGGAGAGCGCACTCTGTGATGAGGGGGCAGTCATGGTTGGGGGACTGGCATTCGGCGGGATCCTGCCGGCTGTCCAAGTGGCGAAGGAGCTGGCCAACGGTTGCTTGGCGTCCTGCTTCGTTCAGGCGTGACCCACCCAAGCGGCCTCGTTCCACATCAATCAATCCAAGGCTGCGCAATCGGACCATAGCCTTGCTGACATGGTTATACGGAGTACCCACGGCGTCGGCAACAGCCTGGGTTGTCAGCAACGTACCCTCAGGGGCGGACGCCAACACCATGACGGCGCGGAGGCTCACGTCTGCGAAAGCGTTGATTTTCATGGCATCAGCTTACGTAGTCAGGTCTAGTCCACCCAGAGCGAGGGCTCATGGGTGTCAGGCTCAAGGGCGCCGAAGGAGAAGCCATCGGCTGTGTGGACATAGGGGATTACGGCTGCCATGACCCCACCATCCCGGTGCTCGGCGGTGCCGTGGATGCCGTCCGAGCCATGCTCGGGCAGCGCGACGTCACTTGCGATGGCCACGGCCCGGTAGTCGTTCCGACCCTGGCGAAGTAATTCCTGGACATCCATCAACATTGCCCCCGCATCAATGTGACCGTCCTCGTCCGGCTCTCCTGGAGAAACCATGACAATCCGCACCTCACCTTCGTGCGAAAGTGTGATGCCAAAGGGGAGAAAGCCGCCGTTCTGCAGAATGTGCTCCTGGGCAGTTCCCAGAGCAGTCCCCAGAATCTCCCGGAGTTCACGCTCTTGGATGGTCCCGGTGGAACCGGCGTCGTCGATGGGCTGCTCGCTCATGTTTGACGCTCCCTATGCCCGGACCAGGGCCAGGACGCGGTCCCGGATTTTTTCCATGGTGGGGAGGTCTTTGGCTTCGGCGTTCAGGCGGAGGAAGGGCTCGGTGTTGGAGGGGCGTAGGTTGAACCACCAGCTGCCGTCCTTGGCACTGAAAGTGCTGCCGTCCATGTGGTCGATCTCGACGTCATCGTTCTCGAAATCGAGGCGGACCCGCTCCACGGCGCCGGCTTTGTCGTCGATCTCGGAGTTGATTTCACCGGAGGAGACGTAGGGCTCGTACTGGCGTCCGAGTTCGGACAGGGGACCGTCCTGCTCGCCCAGGGCTGCCAGGACGTGCATCGCGGCGAGCATGCCGGTGTCCGCGTTCCAGAAATCACGGAAGTAGAAGTGCGCAGAGTGCTCCCCGCCGAACACGGCACCTTCTTCGGCCATCACGGCTTTGATGAATGAATGCCCCACGCGGGTCCGGACTGCCCGGCCGCCGTCCTTGGCCACGAGCTCGGGAACTGCCTTGGACGTGAGCAGGTTGTGGATGATCACCGGGGTTTCTTCCCCGGATGCCTGGGCTCGGGCGATCTCCCTGCGCGCGACCATGCCGGTGATTGCCGACGGGGAGACTGGCTCGCCCTTTTCGTCGATCACGAAACAGCGGTCAGCGTCGCCGTCGAAGGCAAGGCCGATGTCTGCCCCGTGCTTGATCACTGCCGCCTGGAGGTCACGAAGGTTTTCGGGTTCCAACGGGTTGGCCGGGTGGTTCGGGAACGAGCCGTCCAGTTCGAAGTAGAGCGGGATGATCTCGAACGGCAGGGCCGGGAGGAGTTTGTTGCCGAGCACTGCAGGGGTGGTTAGTCCGGCCATGCCGTTGCCGGCGTCCACGACGATCTTCAATGGACGGGAACCGGAGAGGTCCACCAACTGGCGCAGGTATTCGGAGTAGTCCCTCAGCACGTCCCGGACACCGATCTGCCCGCGCACCGCTGCCGCGGGGATGCTGCCTTCGTTCAGGTACTGCTCGGCAAGGACCTGGATTTCCTTCAGGCCACTCTCGGAGGAAATCGGTTGCGCCCCGGCCTTGGCCATTTTGATGCCGTTGTATTCGGCCGGGTTGTGACTGGCGGTGAATGTGGCACCGGCTGCATTCAGGGCGCCGCAGGCATAGTAGAGCTCGTCTGTGGAGATGAGGTCCAGCAACTGGACGTTGGCGCCGCGCCTGGCAGCACCGTTCGCGAAGGCCTGGCTGAACTCCGGCGAGGACGGGCGCATGTCTCCACCAACAAGGACGGTTTCACCTTCAAGACCCAAAACGTCGATGAAGGCAGCACCGACCGCCTCGACGATTTCAGCCGTGATGGATTCCCCCACGATGCCCCGGACGTCGTACGCCTTGAAGGAAGCCGAGAGGTCGAAGTTCTTGTTCTGCTCGCTAGTCACGGGCTCAATCCTACTGTGGTAGCGCAATTGAGCATGAACCGGGGAGCCTGCTATGTGGAAAAACCAGTCCCACTGGCGAGCCGCTTTCCACATAGCCGGGGCCACGGGTTCTGGCTGTCAGGGGCTGCTGGGATACTTGGTCCATGGCCAACACCTCCCCAAATGCCGCTGTTTCCGTGGAATCCCCTACCCGCCAGAGGGCTTTGGCTTGTCTTCGTGAGCTAGTGGGGCACCCTGAAGCAGATTTCCATGACGGCCAGTTCGAGGCCATTGAGGCATTGGTGGACGCGGGGCGCCGCGCTTTGGTGGTCCAACGCACGGGTTGGGGAAAATCCGCGGTCTACTTCGTCTCCTCCTTGTTGCTGCGCCAGCGCGGTGCGGGTCCCACGCTGATCGTGTCCCCTCTTCTCGCGCTCATGCGGGACCAAGTAGCAGCGGCCGCACGGGCGGGAGTCCGGGCAGTGGCTATCAACTCGGCCAACGCACTTGAATGGGATACTGTCCTGGCCCAGTTGGCAGCTGACGAGGTAGACGTTCTTCTGGTGTCGCCGGAGCGCCTCACCAATCCCTCGTTCAGGGAGAACCAGTTGCCCGAGCTGATCCGGAGGACCGGACTGCTCGTTATTGATGAAGCCCACTGCATTTCGGATTGGGGCCACGACTTCAGGCCCGATTACCGGCGCATCGCCGATCTCATTGCCCAACTGCCCAAATCGGTTCCAGTCCTCGCCACCACGGCTACCGCCAACTCCCGCGTTGTTCACGATATCGAGGAACAACTCGGCGCAGGAGTGTTGACCATCCGCGGTGCACTGGGCCGCGAGTCGCTGCGGCTCGGCGTTCTCAACTTGTCCGACTCCCGCGATCGCCTGGGCTGGCTGCTGACGCACTTGGCGGACCTACCCGGCAGCGGAATCATTTACGCGCTGACCGTCTCAGCCGCAGAGGACACTGCCCGGCTTCTTTCCGAGGCTGGACACAATGTCTTGTCCTATACCGGCCGGACGGATCCGGCCGATCGGGAGCGGGCAGAACAACTCCTCAAGGACAACCAGGTCAAGGCGCTTGTGGCCACCTCGGCGTTGGGGATGGGATTCGACAAGCCGGATCTGGGTTTCGTCATTCACCTCGGGGCGCCGTCCTCGCCGGTCGCCTATTACCAGCAGGTTGGTCGAGCCGGCCGAGGCGCAGCCAACGCCGATGTCCTGTTGCTTCCAGGCTCCGAGGACCGGGAAATATGGCAGTATTTCGCCACCGCCTCCATGCCCTCAGCCGAAAAGGCTGACGCCGTCCTGAGGGTACTTGGTGAGGCTAACGGCGCCATGTCCACGGTGGCGCTGGAAGCCCGGGTGGACCTTCGGCGCACGCCTCTGGAACTCCTCCTTAAAGTCTTGGCCGTTGACGGGGCAGTTGAACGCGTGGGCGGCGGCTGGCAGGCTACCGGACGGTCATGGAGCTACGATGCCGAGCGATATGCACGCATTGCCGAAGCCCGCGTGGATGAGCAGGACTCCATGGTGATTTACCAGGACACCGCAGGTTGTCGCATGGAGTACATCACCTCGGTGCTCGATGACGAGACCGCCGCCCCTTGCGGCCGTTGTGACAACTGTGCTGGACGCTGGTTCTCAGTGGACATTGCGGCGGCTGCGGTTGATGCAGCAGGCCAGACGCTGCGCCGAGCCGGGATCGTGGTGGAGCCGCGGCTCCAATGGCCCAGCGGAATGGACAGGCTGGGTGTGGGAGTCAAAGGCAAGATCAAGCCGGACGAAAGCATTTCCGAAGGCCGTGTCCTGGCAAGGCTGACGGACCTGGGCTGGGGTGGTGCGCTCCGCGAGCTCTTTGCTGCGGGGGCACCCGATCGGTCCGTGGACCCCGCTATGCTGCAGGCCTGCGTTCAGGTGCTGCGCGAATGGTCAGGGGCCGACGGCGGAACTGCCTGGAGCGGGGTGGGGCGCCCGGCGGCCGTTGTCAGCATTCCCTCAAGGAGCAAGCCACAACTTGTGGACTCCCTGGCGCAGGGAATCGCCGGCATAGGGCGGATGCCTTACCTGGGCCAACTGCAGCCAGAGCACGGAGGCCCCACAGGATCACGTGGCGGGAACAGCGCTTACAGGCTCGCGGGAGTATGGGACCGTTTTGCGGTTGGCCCGGAACTGTCACAAGCGCTCGCAGGCATTGGTGACCAACCAGTGCTCTTGGTGGACGACCTCGTCGACAGCCGCTGGACGCTGACCGTTGCGGCGAGGGCGCTCAGGCGGTCCGGGGTAGGTGCAGTGCTACCGCTCGCCCTGGCTCAGGCGGGTTAGCGCGCAGGCGGGTACTGCGCTGAAAACCGTCATGTTGTGAACGCTCCCACCGCGCCTCTATAGGATCGAGCAAAGACGAGGATCGAGCAAAAACGCCCGCCTGCCGATGCGGGCCACCAGACAAGACTTGGACCGGAGCCATGAGCACAAAACCGAGCAACACCGACGTCGAAGCGGCCACTGAAACCAGTTGGCGCCCGCGCTTGGCATTGCTTGTGGCGGCAACGTTCTTCATGGAGTTTCTCGACGGAACTATCCTCACCACGGCCATCCCCAGCATTGCAGCCGATTTCCGGGCGGCGCCGGCCGACATCAACATCACGATGACTGCCTATTTGGTGACGGTGGCAATGGGGATCCCGTTGAGCAGTTGGCTTGCCGAGCGGTTCGGCGCCCGCAGGATATTTTGCCTGGCTATATCGGTGTTCACTATTGCCTCCCTTTTCTGCGCAGTAAGCACCGACTTGACCATGCTGACGTTGAGTCGGGTGGCGCAGGGGGCGGGCGGTGCCATGATGGTTCCCGTGGGCACCCTGGTGGTTTTGCGGGGCACGCCCAAATCCGAACTTCTCCGTGCCACGGCCTATTTGGTATGGCCAGGCCTTCTTGCCCCCGTTCTGGCTCCCATGGTGGGCGGCGCCCTCACAACTTTCCTGTCGTGGCATTGGATCTTCATCATTAACGTCCCCCTCGGCCTGGCTGCCTTCATTGCGGCACTGAGGTTGGTTCCGCGGACTCAATTTGATGCCAAACGCCGTCTTGACTGGTTTGGCCTGTTGCTGACTACCTTGGGCGTGGGTTCCCTTGTGGTGGGGCTGGAAACGCTGGGCGGACACGCATCCAATCTGCTGGCTGTTGTGGTGGTGACTGCCGGCGTGGTGTCCCTGGCTTGCGCCGTCTGGTGGATGAGCAAAGCAAGGGTTCCGCTGTTCAACCTCAGCGTATTTGGCACCAGGACTTTCAGGTCGACATCCACGGGCGGTTTCATTTACCGGCTGACCATCAGCTCGGTTCCGTTCTTGCTGCCTCTGATGTTTCAGGATGGATTTGGCTGGGATCCGTTGAAAGCCGGGGTCATGGTCGCCGCGGTCTTCGTGGGCAACATCGGGATCAAGCCTGCCACCACACCCCTGATAAGGCGGTTCGGGTTCAAACCGGTGCTCGTCTTTGCATCGTTGGCGTCGGCCGTGACGTTTGCCTTGTGTGCGTTGCTGAATGCCCAAACACCCGAGCCCCTCATTTTCGCGTTGTTGCTGCTCAGCGGTGCCTTCCGATCCATAGGCTTCTCGGCCTACGCCTCCGTGCAGTATGCCGATATCGTCCCGGGGCAGCTGCCCTCGGCCAACGCCATATCCGCCACCCTCGTACAGCTGGCGGCTGCGGCAGGTATCGCCGTGGGCGCGTTGTTCCTGAGGCTGTTCGAGTCAACGGATGTGCTCGGGGCGGACCAGGTAGCGGCCTACAAAGGGGCATTTATCGCCATGGCTGTCCTGATGCTCGTCAGCACAGCGGACAGCCTGACCCTGCACCGGCACGCTGGCGCGGAAGTAAGCCACGGAGCAAAGCGCCGGTAACTTGGGTTATAGGACAAAACGTGTGTATTGGTTGGGCCTGCTTTCCAGCGCTGGCGGGCGAATTCCGGGATAGCTAAGCT